>DAHVXI010000041.1:0-23719 GCA_027356795.1 Chloroflexota bacterium
GCGCCGATGGTCTTCGGCAGGACGTCCAGTATGCGGTTTCTGTGGTGGGAGCAGGGGCTGAAGCCTCTCCCACTGGTCGTTGGTTAAGTCTCCTCTGTGCATACCTTAAGTATGCCAGACTTTGAAAATACACCCTAGTACATCGCCACGGTGAAGGTGATATGTACTGTCATGCTGAGCGCAGCGAAGCATCTCCCCGTGGCGAGAGGAGATCCTTCGCTATCGCTCAGGATGACACCTATCAAGATCTGTGTGGCGGAGTACTAGCCGAGCACCGCCTCGTACATCGCGGCGAAGAACTCGGCCCCGTTCTGGATCACCCGCTCGTCCAGGTCGAAGGTGGTGCTGTGGTGGCCGCCAAACACCGGGGTGCCCAGCATACCGAAGAGCGCCTTACCGCCCCGGCTCTGCACCCGCTCCATCATCACGGTCACGTCCTCCGAGGCGTTGAAGGCGGCCTCGGGAACGATCTCCCCGACCGAGGGCAACCCCCTGGACACCCTGGTCGCCAGCTCGACGAGGTCCGGGGAGTTGGTGGCGCTCAGGCCGGTGGCCGCGGGCTTGATCTCCAGCCCCAGGTCGTACATCCTCGCCGCGCCCTCCAGCACCTCCCCGGCCTTCTGGACCATGTACTGGTTGATCTCGTTGGTCACCCCCCGGGTCTCCATCCGGAAGTAGGCCCGGTCGGGTATGACGTTCCAGGTGGTGCCCGCCTCGAAGCTGCCCACGTTGACCCGGGAGGCCCCCGAGCCGTGCCGGGCGATGGCGTAGAGGTTGGCGACGGCCGCGCAGGCGCCCAGCAGGGCGTTCTTCCCCTCGTTGGGGCGCAGGGCCGCGTGGGTCGCCCGCCCGGTGTAGGTGACCTCGAAGCGGGACATGGCCATGAAGCTGTGGGTGTTCAGGGCAATCTGCCCCGTCTCCTTCAGGCTGGAGCCGACGTGCCCGCCAAAGAGGTAGTCGACGTCGTCCAGCAGCCCCATGTCCACCATGGCCGCCGCGCCGCACAGGTTCTCCTCGTTGGGCTGGAAGAGCAGCTTCACCCGGCCCCGGATCCTGTCCCGGTTCTCGGCCAGGTGGCGAGCCAGCAGCAATCCCATGGCGACGTGGGCATCGTGGCCGCACATGTGGCCGTAGCCGGGGTTCCGGGACAGGAACCCTTCCCCTGCGGGCCGGTGGGATTCCTCCCGCGACTCCGCCACCTCGTTGGCGTCGATGTCGAAGCGGAAGGCCACCGTGGGGCCGGGGAGGCTCCCCTCCAGGATCCCGACCACGCCGGTGAAGCCGCCCTTAGCGGGCGCCAGGAACCCCTCCTTCGCCCCTGCCGCTAAAGCCCGATCGTACTCGGCCTGCAGCTTCTCGGCGTCGGGCAGCAGCAGCTGCCTCTCGGGCGCGATGACGTCCCGCCCCAGCAGGAGGGTGTAGCCCCACTCGGACAGCTTCTCGGCGATGAAGCCGGTGGCGTAGAACTCCAGCCAGGAGGGCTGCGGGCAGCGGTGCAGGGCGCGACGCCACTCCACCGCCTCGGGGAAGTGGGCTGCAATGGTCTGTTCCGGCGCGTGGTCGGTGCAAGCTTTCATGACACCACCCTCCGTCTGCAGATCATCGCCCGGCAAGGACACACGGCAGAGCCATCCGCCTCGGGACGAGGACGAAGACGACCCCACGGGGAGTACCGGGCCACACCAGCGTACCCGATTGGGAGCGGGGCCACAAGGCGCGAGAAGAGGGGAACGACCTGGGCCGGCTCCTACCGGGAGAACAGGATCCTCCGGTCCCGTACCTCGCGCCCCACCAGCCCCTGCCCCTCCAGATAGTGGAGGTGGGCCAGGGCCTCCCCCACGGCGAACCACTTCTGGGCGACGGGGAACTGCTGGAAGGAGTCGTAGCTCATGTCCCAGGTCATGTGGGAGGCCACCTGGAAGCCGTCCATGGCCCCTCCATCCAGGATAGCCAGCACCTCCTCGGCCCTCACCTGGTGGTGGTGCTTCAGCTCACGGATCCTCCCCCGGCAATCCCCGAAGACCCTCCGGTGGCCGGGCAGCACCAGCTCGACCTCAAGCCGGTAGACCCTATCCAGGCTCGCCAGGTAGTGCGCAAGGTGGTTCTCTTCCCCCAGCCAGCCGGTGATGTTTGGGGTTATGTCCTCCAGAACGTGGTCTCCGGACATCAGGATCTTTCGTTCAGGCTCATAGAGGCAGAGGTGCCCATCGGTGTGGCCGGGCGTCTCCAGGCAGCGGAAGGTGTACTCCCCGACGGAGACGAGGTCGCCCTCCCCCAGGATTCGGAAATCCACGGGGCCCTTAGAGCGGTAGCGATGGCCCGGGTGCTTCAGAAGGACCTGCTCGAGCTCCTCGGTCGGGAAGCCGTTGGCCGCGGCGGCGGTTAGCATCGGACCCCACTCGATGCCCAAGCTGATCATCTCCGCATCCTGCCGGCTCGCGTAGGGTGTCGCCCCCCGGGCGACCAGGTCTGCCACCAGGCCGGAGTGGTCCGCGTGCATGTGGGTCACGAAGAGGTCCGTCTCCCCGAGGTCCACCTCCAACTCCCGGAGGGCGGGCGCCAGCGCGGCCTTGCACTCCTCCCGGTTCATCCCCGTATCGACCATCAGGTTGCGCCCTGGTCCCTTGATCAGGTAGCTGTTGATGGCCTTCAACGGGTTCCGGGGCAGGGGAAGCTCTATTCGGTATACGCCGGGCAGGATCTCGTCTATCACCTGAATCGGCTCCAACAGCTGTTTTCCTCGTAGGTCGCGAGTTTACCAGGAACGTCGGGAGCGAGAAAGATGCTGCCGTTCCTCTCCAGATGGTCTAGAGGCCGTTGGCCCTCGGAATGCAGGCTGCATTCCGAGGGCCAACGGGACGACCCATTCGTCAGGCTTCCACCCGATCAGTTGACCAGGTGATGCTTCACGGCCAGGGCCACGGCCTCGGTACGGCCGGAGACCCCTAGCTTCGACAGGATGCTGCTGGCGTGGAATTTCACGGTGGAGCGGCTGATGGTCAGTCGGTCGGCGATCTCGGGGTTGCTGAGCCCTTTGACCATCAGGCCCAAGACGTTGCGCTCTCGGTCGGTCAAGTCGTGTCCCGGCGCAGGCGACTGGGTAGCGGCCCGGATCAGGGCGCGGGCAGCATCCGGGGCCAGCGTAGGTTGGCCGGCACGGGCCAAGCGGATCGCCTCGGCCAGCTGCTCCGCAGAGACGTCCTTGATCAGATAGCCGATAGCGCCGGCCTGGACAGCCGTCTGCACCAACTGCTCCTCCCGATAGCTGCTGAGAGCGATCACCTGCACCTCGGGCAAGTCCTCCCGGATGGTCCTGATGGCGGTGACGCCATCCATCTCGGGCATCAGCAGATCCATCAGGACCACGTCGGGCCGGAGCGCGGCGCACTTGGCCACGGCCTCCGCACCGTTGGACGCTTCACCCGCCAGCTCCAGGTCGTCGAACGCCAGCAGAAAGGCTGCCAGTCCGCTACGCACCATAGCGTGGTCATCGACTACCAATACTCGTATGCGGCCTGGATCGGTCATCATACTTCCGTTTCCTCCCTATCCGGCCAGTTCACCACGACTCGAGAGCCACCACCTCGTTGGCTCTCGATCTTCAGGATGGCGCCGATGGCTTCGGCCCTTTCCTGCATGATGCCCAGGCCCAGGTGACCCGACGAGGCTTCTTCAGGCTCGAAGCCACAACCGTCGTCGGCAACGCACAACTCCACCTTGTGGGAGCGATACCGCAACTCCACAGAGGCATGGCTGGCACCGGCATGCTTCGCCACGTTGTTCAACGACTCCTGGGCTATGCGGTAGAGAGCCACTTGAACGTCGGGCGGGAGGGGTCCCTTTCCCTCTACGATGCAAGCCACAGGAATGCGGGCCCGACCGGCTATGGCCTCGGCCAGCTGGCGGAGCAGATCGCCCAGGTCCGCCTCGGTCAGGACAGCCGGACGCATCTCCAGCAGCAGCGTCCGCATCTCGGCCAGAGCTCCCCGGGTTGCCTGCCGAAGTTCCTCCAGGCGACGCTCTCCCTCCGCGGGATCTCGCGTCCACAGCTGAGGCAGCACCTCGGCCGTGAGGCTGGCGGAGAACAGGGTCTGCGTCACGGCATCGTGGAGGTCTCGGGCGAGCCGGTTGCGCTCTGCAGCCGCTGCCGCCTGCTCCGCCTGAGCGTACAGCCTGGCGTTCGCGATAGCCACAGCCGCCTCGTTGGCGAAAGCCAGAGCCAACTGGCCCAGCCTAGGGGTGAAGTGGTCGGGTTCGCGGTGGTACAGGCTCAGCATGCCGACGGTCCGTTCCCTGGCCACCAGGGGTACCCCCATCCAGGAGCACCCGTAGTTGAAGATGGTTTGTAGATGCCCTCCCGCCCACTCTTGAAAGGCCCGAGCCAGGGGAGCGTCACCCCGAATGTCGGAGATGATCCGCGGCTTTCGACTGAGAACGACAGCTTGGTGAGCCTGCGATTCCCTGAGCCGGAAGCGTAGATCCACCATCTCCCCAAGGGAGACAGGGCCGCGGTAGGCCAGTACCGCGAGATCCTCCCCACTCAGATGGAAGACTGCCGCCACACTGTAGTCGATTACTGTCCCCAACTGCTCGAGAATGAGTCCCAGAAGGGGTTGAAGCTCTAGTGTGGAAGCAACGTTTCGCGAGACCTCCAGGAGAGTGGACAGTTCACGGGTCCGCTCGTCGACGCGCTTCTCCAGGGTCTCGTAAGCTAGCAGCTCATCGGCTGCGTCGACGAGCAAGCCCTCCACCGCCAGCAACCCTCCCTCGGGAGAGAACACCCCCACCCCCTGCTCCCAAACCCACTTCTCCTCCTTCGCGGCCGTGATCAGCCGGTAAGCGTGCCGGAAGGGCCTCTTCGCCCGCAGGGCAGCCTGCATGTGGCTCCGCAGAGCTGCCCGGTCCTCCGGGTGGATCAGTTCTGCGTAGGATATCTCCCCGTTGCCGATCAGCTGCGATGCCCGATAGCCGGTGAGGTCCAGGCAGTTCTCGCTGATGGCCTCCATGGTCCGGCTCTCGTCGTTCCGGCAGCGATAGGTCACACCCGTCGAGTTTGTCATCGATGCCGCCGCTTTGGCTCTTCGAGCCCCGGTCCACCCCTCTGGAAGATAGGCACCAGGGCCAGAGGAGCCGGCACCGTGGTAACGAAGGTCATCATGATCGAGACCCCGAAAACGTCGGGCCGGATGATTCCCCGGTTTAGTCCCACGCCGGCGACGATCAGAGCCACCTCTCCCGGGGCATCATCCCGATGCCGATCCGCTCCGCGCCCCACCGATTGAAGCCGACGGCAAAGGCAGGTAGGCCGCGACCGACGATCTTCCCGACGATGGCCAGGAGGCCGATCACCAAGCCGAATTCCAGGACCGCCATGGCCTGGAAGTCCACGATGAGCCCGCCAGCAGTCTGCTCAGCAGGCGTAGCTCCTCGGCCAGCAGCCGGGTGATCAGGTAGTCCTTTTGGACCACCTCTCGTCCCGCCATCCCCAGCTTCCCGGCAGCGGCAGGGTCGGCGATCAGGTCGAGGATCGCCTCAACAAAGCTATCGTCGTCGACCGCCAGCCGCCCGGTATGGCCGTCCTCGATCTGGGAAGGCAAAGCCCCGGACCAGCCGACCACCACGGGTTTCTCTTTCCACTGGGCTTCCCACACCGACAGGGCGAAGCCGGCCGGCACGGAACGCTGGAGGACGACGCTGGCAGCCCGCTGCGCAGCGTTGATGGTGAGGCGGCCGGCATCGCTCTGCGTAGCCAGCACCCGGATGTGGGCGTCACCCTCCACGTGGCGGGCGACCTGCTCGAACCGAGACCAGGCTTCCAGTGAGTTCTCGGCCAGGGGGTGAGCCAAGAGCAGCTGCAGGTCTGGCCGCTCTGCCTTGGCGCGCCGATAGACGTCGATGGCTCCGACGGGATCGAAGGAAGGGTCCAGGGGACCAACCTGCACCACCAGAGGTCGCTGAGGATCGATGTCCAGGTTGCCGCAGAACTGGCGGATGTTGGCCGGGTTCATGTCTATGTTGACCGCATTGGTGGGGTCTATGGCGGGTGGAATCACCGCCGACAACACGGGCTGCGGAGCCGCCGGCACGAACTCGACGTTCTGGGAAACCCAGGCATCGTACCTGCTGAGCGCGTGAAGCAGGGTCTCCCAGACCTCTGGCTGAGCCCAACGCAGGTCCAGGTGGCAGTGCCAGACCCAGCGTCCCCCGCGGGCGGACAGCCCCCGGTCCGACAGCACCTCCAGTATACCGGCCAGCTGTGGATCGTGGATGACCACCACGTCGTAAGAGTCATCGAAGAAGGTCGCCCCGAAGCGGCTGTAGCTCTGCCAGCTATCCACAATCTCCGAGGTCCAGCCGATGCCCTTTCCGCACAACCCTTGATACATCAGCCTTACGGTGTGGGCGAACTCCGTGTCGCTGTGGACGACCTGCCATTCGGACTGAATCCCCAGGTCACGAAGGAGGGGCACGAGGCTGTGGAGCGTCTCGGCCACACCCGTGCCGAAGGGGCTCAGGCTCAGGTTGAGCACCCGAACGCCTCGAAGCGGAGCCGCCAGGGAACGGATCGTCTCAGCGACTTCCTCGCCGGCGTAAGGTAGCTGCTCCTCCAGGCTTTTCCTGGACATATATACAATACCATACACGATTCGGACTCCTCGCTATCAGGAACGGTGCGCAGACAGGCCTCGAACCGAGGGGATTCGGCCAGCCTCTCCCGTGGCACCGTCTCCGGTCCAGCCCCATCAAGACAAAGGGGGAGACTGCATGACAGCCTCCCCCTAGCCAAGCTGGATAACGGGTGCTGGCCCCCGGGACAGATACCCTCTTCTATCGAGCAGCCGGCTGGGCTGCCGAACCTGAATCTACCCGAGGGAGGTCTCCTTGTCAATGCGATCACCTTCCATCATCCCCAAGGCAGCTTCGGCCTTCGGCTTGGGGCGCGCAATCGGGAATCGTCGGTCCATCAGCCGAACAGATCCTCAAACTGGCGATGCAGCCACCAGGAGAGGTCTTCCACCTCTATGGACTCCCGCAGCACCAGGTTGCGACGCCTTCGCTCGGCGGCAGGCATTTCCAGGGCCCGTTCCAGAGCTGCCGCCGTCGCCTCCAGGTCCTCGGGCGGTACCGACACCGCCGCCCTCCCCAGCTGTTGGTGAGCGCCACAGTTCTGGGACAGGACCAATACGGCATCCCCTTCGCTGACGATGGGACCCTCCTTGGCTACCAGGTTCATCCCATCGGCGATGGGGTTGACCAAGAGCACGTCGGCCAGCGCCATCCCGGCCACCGCCTGGGATCGGTTGTCCTCGTGGAAGACCGTCACAGGATTCCAGCCATCGCGCCCAAAGCGCTCGTTGAGCGCCGATACCTCGCGCCACACCTCTTGAGCGTAGCCGCGATACTCGACCACGCCCTGGCGGCTGGGCACCAGGAAGGCGAGGAAACGCACCCGTCCGATCAGGTCGGGCCGGCGCTCCAGCAGCCGGCCGAAGGCACGGAAACCCAGGACGATGTTCTTGCTAGGATCCAACCGATCTACTCGCACGATGGTACGGCTGCCTAGATAAGGCCGCATTCGCTCCTTGTGGCGAAGGGTCTCGGAGGAGGTAGCTAGACGCCGGAGGGCCGCGGGGTCAATCGAAATGGGATAGGCCCGAACGTCCGTAGAATGGCCCTCCAGCCAAACCGAACCGCGAGCGTAGTCGACCCGGGCCCCCTGCACGAACCGATCGCAGCTGTGCAGGAAGTTGTCCACCGAAACCACGGTCTGGAACCCCAGGATGTCGGCTCCCAGCAATCCTCGGCACAACTCCTTCCGAAGGGTAGGCAGGAGTGGCTCCCAGGCCTCTGGTTTGGGCCAGGGGATATGAGTGAAATGCTGCAGCAGAGCGCCCGGGATTCTCCGCCTGAGGAGCCTTGGGAGCAGGTACAGGTGGTAGTCCTGAGTAAGGATGACAGGCTGGGTTGCCTCTCCCACCTCCTGGGCCACTACCCGAGCAAAGGCCTCATTGACGGGCCGGTAGCCCAGCATCCAGCCGTTCTCCACCATCCCTCGCAGGTCCGGCCGGCGCATCAAGTGCCACATCCCGTGCTGGAGGAACCACAGGACGGGATTCGAGAAACGGAGGTAGAACCAGTTGAAGGACTCCTCGGGCACCACGACGAAGCGAAGTCGGGGGACTCCCGGCAGGTGGCTCCTGGGCGATGGTTGGCTAGCCACCAGCCGGTCCCCGGATCCGGCGGCGGCGGCGATCCAGGTGAGGGGCGCGCGGCCAACGACACCGGACAGAGCCGTAGCCAGTCCGCCGGCAGAGGGGCGCGCTTCGAGGGATTCGCCGCTGAGGTGATAGTGGACAGGGCCTCGGTTGGAGACGATGAACAACCGGCGACCCCCGAGCAGGGCCGCCAGGTCGTCGGGGCTGTTGGAGGCTGCGCGCCCCGTGGTTACCGAACGCAGGCTAGACATGGGCAATCACCCCCGCCCCACGCAGGGGATCGGCCAACAGTCGGAGGGACGCAATAGCCTCTTCCCCTGCGTGCGGACGTTGGTGGCCTGAGCTCTCCTCCTGGGTCTGAACAGTCTCGAACACAGCAGCCTCCTCCATACGGGTCGACCGAATCTGCAGCCGCAGCAAGCCTCCGCCAATCCAAGCCTGCAACGCCGTGAGTCAGGTCCGGGGTCCATGCCGATCGGCCGACCTGTTCGAGGGCAAGACCAGCCTTCTAATAACGACAAAAGACCGGAGGCAAAGCCTCCGGCCCTTGCGGAGCAGACTTAGCCTCTCTCAAATGCCTGCGAGGTTAGCTGACGGGTTCGGGCTGAAAGAGATACCCTAGATGCCGAAAGGCATCATTCACCCCACCTGGTGGTTCCCCCGCCCTCCGCCCTTCGGCGAAGGTTCGGCTACATTGTTCGGTCGTGTTACCCCGACCGCCCTCGCTACGAAGGCTGCGGGGCGTTCGCCATCACTGGAGTCATTCCCTTCTTGGATCGAAGTCGAAGCCCACTGCCAGCGGACCCTGTTTCGACGCGGACTCCGAAGCGTCACTCTGTCACCGAGTCTAGCACCAGATCCCCCGCGCCGCACGACACATCTGGCTAGACTCCGGGCTGGCCGACCGGCCGGTTGTATACCTGGCCGTGTGACCAGTCAGGGCTGCTCGAGCCAGCCTGCCATCTGCCTCAGGAAGGCGACCACAGCGTCAACCCCATCCAACCGATAGTCCGCCTCCGAGTACAACGCCGAGGGGGCCTCCGGGCCGGCCACGGCGACGGTGAGGGCGCTGCACTCTCCAGACCGGCGCAGCGATCGCAAGACCCGGAAGGCATCCAGGTCCGTCACGTCGTCGCCCAGATAGATGGCACCCCGCAAACCCCGCCCGCGGACCAGTCTCTCGACGGCCGTGCCCTTATCGGCCCGAACGGGTGGTAGGAGATTCACCACCATGCGCCCGTCCGACCAACGCATCTCCCGGGCCGAGGGACAGCGGCTGATGGCCTGCAGGATAGTCTCCCGGGCTTCCGCCGGGTTGGGGGAAAGTCTGTAGTGGACGGTCCCCGTCGGTCCCTTCTCCTCCACCAGCAGGCCGGGCCCGCGCAGCCGCTCCCGAAGGCAGCGCATGGTCTCGGCCATGGCCGGCAGGTAGGGTCGAGCCTCCCCCACCACCGTCGATCGGCCATCCTCCCACCACTCCAGGCCGTGATTCCCCACATACACCATGGAGTCCACCGGGAGCATGGAGAGCAGCTGGTCCATCGACCGCCCAGAGACGGCGGCGACCAGAGGGAGGCGCACCACCAGCCTGGCCAGGAGACCCGAGACCTCGGGATGCACTCTAGCCTCCTCGGGCCGATCGACGATAGCGCTGAGGGTCCCATCGACATCGGCGATCAACCCGGCCGGCTCGGCAGAGAGAACCCTCTGGGCCTCAAAAAGGTTGTCTAGGAGATCAGCGGGTAAGTCCACGGCCCACCTCGAGAGACGGTTTTCCCCGGGAGTATACCATCGCCCTCAAGGACCCTGAGGGTAAGCCGACCCGGAGACTCCTCGTCCGGGCTGAGCTCGCCCAATAGCTGCTACTACGTCTTTACTACGTCTTTGCTCGTTGACTGCGAACCCACTCGAACCTACAATCGAAGGATCTCGGTCCCGCCACGCCTTCGCGCTGAAAGGAGATTGGCCGTGGATTTCGATCTCTCCCCCGAGCACAGGATGATCCGCCAGACGGCTCGAGACTTCGCCCGCAAGGAGATCGCCCCCTACATCCGGGAGTGGGACGAGCAGGGCAGCATGGATCCCACCGTCTTCGGCAAGATGGCCGCCCTCGGCATGTTGGGCGCGCCGATACCGGAGGAGTACGGTGGCAGCGGCACCGACTACCTCAGCTACGCCCTCCTGTGCGAGGAGATGGAGCGGGCCGACACGGCCTTTCGGGTGCTCCTGACGGTCCACGTGGGGCTCAACAGCCTCACCCTCCTCCAGTGGGGGAGCGAGGAGCAGAAGCAGCGCTTCCTGGTGCCCCAGGCCAGGGGCGAGAAGCTGGCCGGCTTCGCGCTGACGGAGCCCAACGTGGGCTCCGACGCCGGGAACCTGGAGGCCACGGCGGTCAGGGACGGAGACCACTACGTCCTCAACGGGGAGAAGATGTGGATCTCCCTGGCGGATGTCGCCGACCACTTCCTGGTCTTCGCCAGCACCGATCGATCCAGGAAGCATAAGGGGATCTCCTGCTTCGTCGTGGAGCGGGGCACTCCGGGGTTCACCACAGGGTCGATCCACGGGAAGATGGGGATCCGGGCAGGGAACACCGGCAGCCTCACCCTCCAGGAAGCTCGGGTTCCCAGGGGGAATCTGCTGGGCGAGGAGGGGGAAGGCTTCAAGATCGCCATGTCCGCCATCGACAACGGCCGTTTCTCCGTCGCCGCCGGAGCGGTCGGCCTGGCCCAGGCCTGCCTCGACGCCAGCGTCAAGTACGCCAACGAGCGCACCGCCTTCGGCCAGCCGATAGGGAAGTTCCAGCTGGTGCAGGAGATGATCGCCAAGATGGTGGCTGGCACCGAGGCGGCCCGACTGCTGACCTACCGGGCCGCCTACCTCAAGAACAGGGGGATCCGGAACACCCGTGAGACCTCCCTGGCCAAGTGGTACGCCTGCGACGTGGCGATGCAGGCTGCCCTGGACGCCGTTCAGATCCACGGGGCCTACGGCTACTCCAACGAGTTCCCGGTGGAGCGGTACCTCCGGAACGCCAAGGGCGCCATGATCTACGAGGGCACCGCCCAGGTCCACACCCTGATGCAGGGGGAGTACGCCCTGGGCTATCGCCGGGACAAGCCGCTGCGGAGGGAGCTACCCAAGGCGCCGGGCTACTGAAGCCGCGGGACCAAGGGTAACAATCTCTGGAAAAGCGCCGGGGACGTGACCACCAAGACACGAAGGCACAAAGAGCCATAAAGTTCTCTTGGTGATTCTTCGTGCCTTGGTGCCTTCGTGGTTGCGTCCTCGCTGCCGGAATTGAGGCGGCCGGCTCACCGTAGGGCCGCGCCCCGATCGGCGGAACCGTCTCTGGCCGCGGGGATCAGGCCCGGCGAGCGATAGATGCAGGCCCGGTGGCCTTTGCACGTGCTGCTGGCGCTCTCGCACTCGTAGAGCGATTGGCCGGCGCCGCTGGTGCTCGCGCCCTTCAACCCCAGGGCGAGCAGGAAGAGGCGCTCCACGTCGGCGGGCTCCCCCCAAACTGCCAGGCCGACGCCGCCCTCCGCGCCGTCCAGCCCCCCGCGCGCGATCACCTGGCATTGGACCGGTGCCAGCAGCTTCACGGCCTCCACCTCGGTCACCACCTGGCCGCAGATCGGGATCAGTCCCACGGACATCCCCATGGAGAAATCGACCCCGTTCCGGCCCGCCGACCGCACCGCATCGCCCACGAAGCCGGGGATCAGCTTCTCCAAACCGGCCGCCACCAGGATCGGCACCCCCTGCGCCTGGATCCCCGCGAGTACCCTTCCCGGCCTGCCCCCCAGGGGAGCGCCCACGGCCATGGCGGCCCCGCCGTGGGCATCGATAAGATTGGCCCCAACGACGAATGCGTCGTTCTCGCCGAGACTCGGCACCACCTCGGGCAGCTCGTCGTCGACCTTCCGCCACTCGGATCCCTCGATCAGCATGGCGTGAGGTGCGTCGCAGGGGATGCGGGTCGCCTTGAAGCCGCGGGGGCTGACGCGCCCCGAGATGAGCAACGGCATTCCGACCAACTCCTCGGCAACGGCGGACACCGTGGTCCCGCCCTTCAGCAGGATCTTGCCGCCCTGCAGGGCTCGCTGCACCTCCGGCGTCCTAACGATAGCCTTGGCTATCAACCGCTTGCCCTCCGCCACTGTGAGGGCGATCATCGCCTTCATTCAGACCTCTACCTTCCTAGGGCAGCGGCAGCACAACTGCCCGCCAGCACCTGCACGCCCGCCAGGATGTCTTCAGGTCCGGTCATCTCCTCCGGAGCGTGGCTGATGCCGTCGACGGAGGGTACGAACACCATTCCAACGGGGGCGTAGGGCACCATGGTTTGGGCATCGTGGCCGGCACCGCTGGGCATGCGAACGACGGACAAACCCAGGGAGAGGGCTGTACCTTCCACCCGGCTCACCATGGCTTCGTCCAGCCGCACCGGTTTGCCCCGGGTCGCCTCCTCGAAGGTGATCTCCACCTGCCGCTGAGAGGCAATCCCGCGGGCGGACTCGCGGACGAACTCCAGCGCCCGATCGATGCTATCCTGCTCGATCCCTCGAATGTCGGTCAGCAGCTCGGTCCAGCCCGGGATCACGTTCCAGGCACCCGGCAGGGCACGGATGGCGGCGGCGGTGGCCACCGTTTCCAGGGCGCGCTCGGCCATTCCGGCCCTCTCCACGGCCAGGACCAGCTCGGCCGCGGCGGCCAGGGCATCCCGTCGCATGCCCATGGGGGTAGCCCCGGAATGGTCGGCACGCCCCGACAGGGCTACTCGCCACCGGGTGGCGCCCGGAATGGCGGTGACGGCGCCGATGGCGGTGCCGCCTGCCGCGAGACGCCGGCCCTGCTCTATGTGAAGCTCCAGGTAACCCCTCACCGAGCGGTTGGCCGCTCGCTGGGGCAGACTCGCGGCCTTCTCCAGGTACCCGGCCAGGGGCAGCTCCGCCTTCTCCCACGAGCGCACAGTCTCCAGGCTCAGCTCTCCGGTGAAGAAAAGGGAGCCCAGCCTACCCTGCCCGAAGAGTGCCGCCTCCTCGCATCGCCACACCACCACTTCCATGGGCACGGCGGGTTTGACGCCGGCAGCGCGGATGGCCTCCGCCGTCTCGATCGCCCCGATGACTCCCAGTACCCCATCGTAGGCCCCCCCATTGGGGACCGAGTCCAGGTGAGAGCCGGCCATCAGCACCCCGGTGTCGGGCGCGTTGCCGTCGGTGGAGCCGAACATGTCCCCGATGCCATCGTAGGCAACGGTGAGCCCGGCCTCCTCCATCCACTGGGCCACCAGCTTCATCCCTTCGGCCTCCACGGGCGAGAAAGCCAGCCTGCTCACGCCCTCGGAGGAACCCCGCGCCTTCTCGGCAAGAAGGGATATCCGCCCCAACACCCGGTCGATCCGAACCTCGGACGCTATAGCCCTCAACAGCTGGGGCTCCATATCTTCAACTCCCCATAGAACCTGTAGAAAACGTAGGGCGGGGCGCCCCGCCCTACGCATCGAAGATCACCGTGGCCAAACCCTATCGCCGGACGACGCGAGGGAGGTACTCCCCGTAGCCCGGTTTCTGCATCAACCGGCCGTCTTTCATCACGAACCGGCCGCGGACGATGGTGGCCACCGCCTTGCCCCGAACCGACCAGCCCTCGTACGGGGTGTAGCCGGACTGGCTGTGCATGTCCCTGGCCTCCACCTTCCACTCGACGTCGGGATCGAACAGCACCAGGTCGGCGTCGGCGCCAACGGCGATGGCCCCCTTGCGCTCGGACAGGCCGAAGATGCGAGCCGGAGTCTCGCACAGCAGATCCACCAGCCTTGGAAGGTCGATCCGCCCCTTGGCGACCCCCTCGCTGTACATCAGCGGGAGCATCGTCTCGATGGTCGGCGCCCCAAAGAAGATCTCCGAGAACTTCTCCGCCGGCAGAGTCTTGTTGTCCAGCGGCCACGGCGCGTGGTCCGAGCCGATCACCTGGACGGTCCCATCGGAGACCGCCTGCCAGACGGCGTCCAGGTCGTGCTGCTCCCGTAGCGGAGGCGCGATTTTCGTCTTTCCTCCCTGTCGCTTCATCTCCTCTGCCGTCAGGGTCAGGTAGTGGGGGCAGCTCTCGATGAAGACCCGCTGCCCTTCGAGCTGCGCCTGGTGCGCCAGAGAGATGCCCTTGCCGGTGCTCATATGGACGAGGTAGAGGGCGCAGCCGGCAAGCTTGGCGAGGGTCAGCACCCGGAAGGTGGCCTCGGCCTCCGCCTCGGGAGGCCGCACCGCCAGGTAGTTCTCCGGGGTGTAGCGGCCTTCCGCCTGGTACTTGTCCTCCAGGTAATCGATGATGTCGCCATTCTCGGCGTGGCAGCAGTAGAGACCCCCACGCTTCCCGATGTAATCCAGGGCCTCGTAGAGGCTGTAGTCGTCCCACATGATGCCGCGCTTGCGATAGGCCATGAACATCTTGAAGCTGGTGACGCCCAGGTCGAAGGCATCGTCGAACTGCCTGGTCACCCCTCGCTCCGGCGCCTGGAGGCGGCAGTGCATGGCGAAGTCCACCAGCGACTGTGCCTCGCCTTCGTCCCGCAAGGTGGTGAGGAACTCCTTGACCGGCATCCCCACCTTGCCCTGCTGGTAAGGGATCACGGTGGTCACCCCGCCGAAGGCGGCGGCGGCGCTCATGGAGGGGAAGGAGTCGGCCTGAACGTTGAAGTTGGCCATGTGGACGTGGGCGTCTATCACGCCGGGCATGACGATCTTGCCCGTGGCATCGACGCGCTGCGCCTGACCCGCCTCCGGGGGCAACATCCCCGGGGCCAGCAGCGCCGCGATCTTTCCCTCGCTGACAGCCACCGTAGCCCGGCTGACCGTGCCGCTGGCCACCACCAGGCCGCCCTCGACGACCATGTCTATCTTCTTATTAACCATGGCTAGGGATTCTCCTCGAACCAAGACTGTGGAGCACACACCTGGGTGCGCCCCTGCTTCCGATACTCGCGGAATCGAGGCTTCAGCCGGACCTTCCCGTGGCAACCGGCTGAAAGCGTCGTTCCACAATTCGATGGTGTAGGGAACGTGACGCTGCACTCAGGCTCCGACTCCGGCCTTCCGGCTCTCGGACCTCTTCAGCAACTCCTGCGCGGCCTCCTCCACGGTCGTTGCCGGCATGGAGAAGCCGAGCTCCAGACTGAGCCGGGTGATCTGAGGCGCGGTCAGGAAGGTCTTGCGCAGCTCCTCGGTGTGTTTGAAAACCTCCGTCGGTGGCCCGTCCAGGATCACCTTCCCGCCGCGAACGACGATGGCCCGCCGGGCAGACTCCGCCAGCAGCTCCATGTCGTGAGTGATCAGGATGATGGTGTGGCCGGCCTCATTCAACGCCTGCAGCACCTTGCGCAGCCGGAGCACCTGCTCCCTATCCTGGCCGCCGGTCGGCTCGTCCAGCATGAAGATCTCCGGCTTCATCGCCAGCACCCCCGCGATGGCCAGGCGCTGCCGCTGCCCGCGGCTCAGCCGGAAGGGATGAATGTCGGTCACGCCCCCCAGGTCGAGGACCTCGATGGCCTCTTCGACGTTCCTCTCGATAGTGGCCTTGTCCATCCCGATGTTCTTGGGCCCGAAGGCGATCTCCTCCCGCACGTTGCTGGCGAAGATCTGGTGGTCCGGGTTCTGGAATACGTAGCCCACGTGGCGGGCGAGGTTGGAGACCTGGGCGTTGCGGGTGTCCACGCCCTTGACCACCACCCTGCCCTCGGTCGGCTTGAGCAGGCCGTTGAAGTGCTTCACCATGGTCGTCTTGCCGGCACCGTTCTGACCGATGACCCCTAGGAACTCCCCCGTTCGGATCTGCAGATCGATCCCGTTCAGCGCCTTGGCGCCGTTGGGGTAGGTGTGGCCCAGCTGCTGTACGTCGATGATCACGTCGTTGTTAGACACGGGAAAACAGTTCCACTCCTTCCTCCAGCGTCAAGGGAACCTTCGAGCCCAGGCCCATCTTCTCTTCCAGCTGGAAGTACAGCTGGGTCACCTGGGGGAAGCGTATCCGCTTGTCATCCTTGATCCTTCGGTAGAACTCCCGCGGCTCCGCCACCAGCTCCAGGTGGCCGTCCCGCAGCAACACCATCTTGTCGGCGAGGGGCGCCAGATGCTCGGGATCGTTCTCGACGATCACGATCGTCTTGCCCTGCTGCTTCAGACGCCCCAGCACCTCGAACACCTCCTCGGTGCCCATGGGGTCCAGCTCTCGGGTCGGCTCGTCCATCACCAGGATCTTCGACTCCATGGCCAGCACCGAGGCGATGGCGGCCCGCTGCTTCTGGCCACCCGACAGCTCGTGCGACATCCGCCGTCGGAAGTCGCTCATCCGAACCGTCTGGAGCGCGTCCACCATCCTTGCCTCCATGTCCTCGGGAGGGACCTGAAGGTTCTCCATGCCGAACACCACGTCGCCCTCGACGGTGAGGTTGAACAGCTGGTTCTCAGGGTCCTGCAGCACCACCCCGACCTTTCGGGAGATCTCGGCGATCTTGTGGGTCTCGGTGTCCATACCGTCGACCCGAACGTGGCCGGAGAACTTGCCGGGGAGCAGGTGCGGAATTGCACCGCACAGGCACATCAACAGGGTGCTCTTGCCCTCCCCGAAGACGGCGACGAACTCCCCCTCCTCTATGGAGAAGCTCACGTCCTCCAGGATCATCCGGCTCGTACCGGAGTAGCGGAAGCTGACGTTTTCGAGTTCAATTAGCGACATGGTTACAGTATCCCCTGGAAAGTGACTACCACGAAGAACACCATAGCCACGACGCTGACGGCGCGAACCACGGTATCGGCACTGCCCTTCTGCAGGGCAATGAAGAAGGTCCGCTTCGGATAGGCATCGAACGCCTTCAGGTCCATGGCCAGGGCGATGGTATCGGCCCGCTTCAGGGCGCCCAGGATGAGCGGTATGGTAAGCGGGAACATCTTCAGCACCTTGATGGCCGGGTTGACCCGATCGATGTCGTAGCCTCGAGACTTCTGAGCGTTGTTGATCGTCGCCAGCTCGTCGAGTATCAACGGCAGGAAGCGGAGCGCCAGGACAAAGGTGTAGGCAAACTTGAAGGGCATCCCCATGTCGTAGAGGGCCCTCGTCAGCTTGACCGGGTGCACCACGGTGAAGAACATGGTCATGGTGAGCGCCATCAGCGCCACGCGAAGGGTAATGGACAGCCCCAGGAAGATGCCCTCCTGAGAGACCAGGATCCCCATCCCGAACAGGTCGAAGCGGGCGATGATTTGGTTGGGATCGGTGAGCGCCTGAATCAGGGTTATGAACACACAGAGCGGGATCACCACCAGCAGCACTGTGAAAGTGCTTTGCTTCGGCATGCCATCGAAGACCACGATGAGAAAGAGGAAGGCCAGGATCCCAACCAGGGCGAGGAAGTTCAGTGTCGAGAAGATGATCACCACCATGCAGCCCAGGGCTATCAGCATGGTGGTGGGATGGAGCCTGGAGAAGAAGGTGGCCGCGTCCTTCTCCAGAGCCGACGCGAACAGGAACTTGGGCATCGTTACCTCCCGGTGATGGGGGAAGCCAGCGGGGGCGTGACCCCCGCTGGCATGACAGACAATCGGACCCAACCAGCCGGATTGCTGCGGCTTTACTCCTCGACGAACCCGGCGTCCCTAACCACCTTCAGCAGGATCCGAAGGAGGATGGCGGGAACCGTCAGGGAGAACAGACTCTGCATGGCGTACAGCGAAACCATCTTCTCGACTGGCATGTGGAAGTACAGGACGTGCATCGGGATGTACACCAGGACGAGAAAGACGGTGGCCAGCACGCCGTTAGTTATGGTCGCCTTCCAGGTGATGACGTTGTCGAAGATCTTGCCGGTGATGTAGGCGGACAGCACCTGGCAGGCGTTGGTCAGAAAGAAGAAGGGAGCGATGGGGCTGGTGCCCGTGGCGGTAGCGATCAGTGGATTGATCTCAGAAACGATAAGACCACCCACGACGCCATACAGCATCGTCCCGAGACCGATCATCGTGATGGAGATAACCCGGCCTGAAACCGGGAACAGCCCGCCGGTGAGGAGAGTATCCAGCCTCTCTCCAAACTGCAGGATGCCAATCATCACGAGCGAGATCATGAGAGAGCTTACGATGCCCTTGGTATCCGTGCGGCCAGGCCACGCCTTGAGGGACATCTTCGCAAGAGGGACGGTAAACCTCGGCTTCTTTTCTTTGGCGAGGGCAGCGGTTGACATCCCAGTCCTCCTTTAGATAATCCAGATAAGATCGGTGCGACTTTCATCCATGGCCATCCGGCCCGGCCATCCACCGGCCATAGAACAGATACTCCGCTATCCACCACCTCCTCTCAACAGGTTGACGGCCCCTGGATCCACGGCTCCCGCCCTGTGGGCTCCTATCTATCGAGCGGAACGACGTACCTGGGCGGCTGGAAGCTCCGCGCCTTGCTGTGGGCCAACCGGAGATCCACCAGCGATTCCGCCAGCTTCAGTCCGGCCGCGTTGGGGTTGATTATCGGGATGCCCAGCTCCTGCTGGAGCTCGTGGGACCAATCGCCCAGTCCCGCGCAACCCATGATCAGCACTTCTGCCCCATCGGCCATGGCTTCTCGCGACTTGGCCAGGGCCGTGGCCTTCATCCTCTCGAGGCTCCCCACGGTTTCCGCCACCGGGATGTTCAGCACCGGCGTAGACACCATCTTGCCGCCCAGCCCCAGGCTCTCGGCGTAGCGCCGGCGTACCGGCACCCGCCGCTCCAGGGTGGTCAGCACGCCGAAGAACGAGCCCAGGGAGGCTGCCAGGTACATGGAGGCTTCCTGAATGCCGACCACGGGTATGTCCACCAACTCTCGGGCGGCATCCAGCCCCGGGTCGGAGAAGCAGGCGATGACGACGGCGTCGTATCCCTGTTCGGGGGCCCGCTGGACCAGCCTGAGCATCTCCGGCACCGCTCGGCTCTCGTCGTAGGCCGACTCGATGGAGAGGGGTCCGCCGGCCGGATTCACCACATCCACGTGTGAGTCCGGGCGCCGGACGGCCGTCAGCTCGCGAGCGATTGCCGCGGTCATGTCAGCGGAGCTGTTGGGATTGATTACCAAGATGCGCATCGATGTAGGCAACCCCTCTGTTGAGATCGGACTCGTCGTCGGGCCATATGGAGGCCAGGGCTTCTCCAGAGTTGATGCAGTGCTCCTCGATGGCGCCTTGAGCAGCATCTACATCCCTGTTCCTGACGGCTTCGACGATGGGCGTGTGCATCGCGACGACGACGTGGGGAGTGCTCAGCCGGTTGCGGAAGGTGAGGATGCGTCGGATCAGGTTGCAGTTGGTCTGCCAGTTCCTGAGCAGATGCTGGTGGCCGGAGAGGACGCAGAGATGCGTGTGGAATTCGATGTCGGCGGCACTGATGGCCAGGTAGTCCGCGACTTCCGCGGCCTCCGACATCCGAGCCACGATGGCCTCCAGACCGGCGATATCCTCCTCGCTGCAACGGGGGATGGCGAGTCGCGCCGCCAGGGACTCCAGAGCTCCCCGCAGGCTGTACAGCTCGATGATGTCCCGCCGGGTCACTCGGGACACGAAGGCCCCGCGATAGGGTATGCTCTCGACGAGCCCCTCCTCCTCCAACTGCCGCAAGGCCTCGCGGATGGGTGCCCGGCTGACGTTCATCTGGGCGGCGATCTCCGCCTGTACCAGCTGCTGTCCAGGCCGGAGCACGCCGCCGAGGATGCTGTCCCGGATGGCGTTCGTGGCCGACATCCTCAGGGTGCTCTGCTGGAGGGAAGGGAAGACTGCCTGATCCATCTACCACACACCGCCGGACCGTATTGGCGACAGGATCCCGGCTACTGTCGACAATCTCAGTGTAGTAGGAACTGCCCGTGCCGTCAACAGCGAAGTGCTCAGGTTTGCGAAGAGGGACATCCCCGCCCAACAGATCGTCGGGAAGACCATGAGACGCAAACGGATACTGCTCGCGGAGGATCAGGTCGAGGTCCGCAAGATCATCGGCCTGGTGTTGGCCGAGGAAGAGTTCGAGCTGCTGGAGGCCTCCGATGGCCTGCAAGCCCTGCAGATGGCGAGGGAGCACAAACCCGACCTGCTGCTGCTGGACATTGGCATGCCCAACCTCAACGGCATCGAAGTCTGCCGCTGCCTGAGAGCCGATAGCTCCACCTCCAACGTCAAGATCGTCGCCTTGACGGCCCAGGCCTCCCCGACCGACCGAGAGGCTGCCCTGGAAGCTGGGATGAACGGCTTCCTGACGAAGCCCTTCGGGCCGGCGAAGCTGCTCAACACCATCCGGCAGATGGTGGGCAACGAGCTGCCGTAGCCGGCCTCGGTGGCCGCCCCGTCTACTTCACCTCGACGCCCGCGATCTTTTCGAGCGGCTCCACCAGCGACACCATGTCGTTGTGAGCCAGACCCAAACCGACCCCCTCGTCGAAGAGCTGCTCCGCCACGGCGCCCATCAACAGCCGGCAGGATAGCTCCTTGCCCAGCCGGGTGATCAACCCCATGTCCTTGCTCAGGATCCCCACGTCGGTAGCCGACCCGAACTGTCGGGCCAGCACCATCGGAACGGTGCGGTTGAACATGGCGCTGGCGCCGAAGCTGGAGCCGATGACGTCCAGCAGAACTCGGGGGTCCGCCCCGCCCTTTACACCAAAGACCAGTGCCTCCACCGCCGCCGCGGTATGGATGCCCACCAGCAGCTGGTTGGTGAGCTTCACCACGCTGCCAACCCCCGGGCCACCCACCAGGACCACCTTGTCACCCATGGCCTGCAATACCGGCATGGCCCTGTGAAAGACCCCTTCATCCCCCCCGACCATGATGGTGAGGGTTCCGGCCTCCGCGCGAGGGACTCCCCCACTGATGGGGGCGTCCAGGAAGTGGACCCCCTTCTCACGGGCAGCCTGGAACAGCTTCCGGCTGGTGGTGGGGCTGACGGTGCTGTGATCTATCAGGATCTGGTCGGGCCTGGTGGCCGGCACCAGGCCCTCAGGGCCCAGGTACACGGCCTCCACGGCCTCCGGGGTGGGCAGGCAGGTGAGAACCACGTCGGCCTCCAGCGCCACCTCCCGGGGCGAGAAGGCCGGCGCAGCGCCCATGGCTGCCAGCTCATCCACCACGGCCCGGCTCCGGTTGTGCACCCTCAACTCAAAGCCACTCTTCAACAGGTTTATCGCCATGGGCTTGCCCATCTTCCCAAGCCCAATGAAACCTACTTTCACGCCGCTTCCTCCTTCAGCAGTTAGCTTTCGTGAGCGCTCATTGTATAACGCCGGCCGGCTACAGCCAAACCGGTGTCCCAGCAACTGTCTCAAGCCGGCTTACAGCCGTTGGCATAGCTAAGGAGGGGGGACGATTACGCTTGCCAGGCAATGACGATGTACTTTCTTGACACGGGTTGTACCGAATGTTAGCATTCCCGGCACGGTCGAGATGCCGACCGACCTCACCGAAGGGTTCGGCAGCATCCATGGGCAGCCCAGGGCCGTGGTTGCCGGCAGGCAGAGTTGCCGCCGAGATCAACCTGCGGTTGCTCGCCCTCACGGAACCCGGCCGGAGCCTCGGTCATCACCGCTCCACCACCTTGCAGGTCGCAGATCATCAACTGAACGTACATCATCCGTTGCTCGCACCGTCGCCAGCCCCGGGTCGCACCGCCGCGAAGGTCCTTCCTGGTTTCGCACCGCGCGAGGATCAAGGGATTCGTACAGCCGCGAATGCCACCGGAGATCCGGTTCAGGTTCGAAATATCGATGGGAGGAAAGCCGACATGGAGGAGAAAAGTCATCGCGAAACCGAGCCCGCACGCCGCCTAAACCGCCGCACCTTTCTGAAGGCCGCCCTGGGCGTCACGAGCACCGCCCTGCTGGCAGCCTGCGCGCCGGCCTCGACGCCCAGCCCCACCGCCGCCCCCGCCAAACCCGCCGGCGGCGCCCAGCCCACGGCTGCCTCAGGTGGAGCTCCGGCTGCCGCTGCCGCCCCCACGGCGGCCTCCGCCGAAAAGGTCGGCACGGAGACGATCCGCCTGGTGATCGGCGTCGATCCCGACACCCTGGACCCGGTGGGTCAGACGACCACGACGATCCAGAACATCGTGGACTACGTCAACGAGAGCTTGCTGTCCCTGGGCGAGGACGGAAAGATGCGGCCGGCCCTGGCCGAGTCGTGGGAGGCGAGCCCAGACGGGAAGAGCTACACCTTCAAGCTGCGCCAAGGGGTGACCTTCCACGATGGCGCTCCCTTCAACGCCGAGGCGGTGAAGCTGAGCTGGGATCGGCTTCTCAGCCCCAACATTAAGGCGCCGCTGCGCGGGCTGATGACCACCGTCGACTCCGTCACGGTAGTGGACCCCAACACCGTCCGCTTCAACCTGAAGGCCCCGCTGCCGCCCTTCCTCGCCGCCATGACCGCCTCCGCCTATGCCATCGTGTCGCCCAACACGGCCAAGAACTTCCCCACCAGCTACAACGAGGAACCGGTGGGCACCGGCCCCTACATGTACAAGAGCCGGGTCAAGGGCTCCGAGGTGGTGCTGGTCCGCAACGAGAAGTACTGGGGCCGCAAGCCCTACTACCAGACGGTGCAGATCAAGATCGCCCCTGAGGCAGCCACCCGAGAGAGCCTGCTGCTGGCCGGCCAGGCGGACATCATCATCCTGCCGCCCGTCTCCGACATCCCCAAGCTGCAGGCCAACAACCAGGTCAAGGTGATCATGGGGCAGAGCGACCGCACCATCTACATGGCCATCGACTGCACCCGCAGCGGACCGACCAAGGACAAGATCTTCCGCCAGGCGCTCAACTACGCCGTGGACAAGGAGGGGATCATCAAGAGCGTGCTGTTCGGTGCGGCCCAGCTGTCCGACGCGCCGATGGCGCCCTCACTGTTCGGCTACGCCAAGAGCGGCCCATACCCCTACGACCCCAACAAGGCCAAGGAGCTGCTGAAGCAGGGCGGCTACAACAACGTCTCCATCAAGATGTACTATCCCACCGGCCGCTACGTCCAGGATGCCGCGGCCTCTCAGGCCATCATGGGCAACCTGCGGGACGTGGGGATCAACGTGGAGGGCCAGACCATGGATTGGCCCACCTACATGGCAACGGTCAACGTGGCGCCGGAGAAGTCCACCGGCGACGTCCACATGCTGGGCTGGGCCCCGATGATGCTGGACGCCGCCCAGCAGATGGTTCAGTTCCAGAAGTCCAACTGGCCGCCCGCCGGGCTCGCGGGTGCTCACTACACCAATCCGCAGGTGGAGGACCTGCTGAACAAAGCGAACGTGAACACCAACGAGAAGGAGCGGGCAGATCAGTACGCCCAGGCCTCCAAGATCATCTGGGACGATGCTCCCTGGATCTTCCTCTGGGTGCAGAACTTCCCGATCGTCCACTCGGCCAAGGTCAAGGGCGTGGGTTCCATCGCCACCGAGAAGTGGTCGGCCATCTACGCCGAGCCGGCCTAAACCGACACAAGAAGTAGGGCA
>DAHVXI010000056.1:0-18186 GCA_027356795.1 Chloroflexota bacterium
AAGATGGCCAACCAGCGACCGACCCGCGGTCAGTACCACTGTTCTTTCTGTGGAAAGAGCCAGGACCAGGTGCGCCGCTTGATCGCGGGGCCCGGTGCCGTCTACATCTGCGATGAGTGTGTAGACCTATGCCGCGAGATCATCGATGAGGAGTCTCAGCCGGCAGCCCGGGCTAAGGTTCCCCTGTCCAAGGTTCCAACCCCCAAGAGGATTCTCGAGCAGCTTAATTCCTACGTCATAGGACAGGAACGGGCCAAGAAGGTTCTCTCAGTAGCGGTGTACAACCACTACAAGCGCGTCAACGCGGGGATGCAGATCGACGACGTCGAGCTTCAGAAGAGCAACATCTTGATGGTGGGGCCGACGGGTTGCGGCAAGACGCTGCTGGCTCAGACCCTCGCCAAGGTCCTGGATGTTCCCTTCTGCATCGCAGACGCCACCGCCCTCACCGAGGCCGGCTATGTCGGCGAGGATGTCGAGAACATACTGCTCCGACTGATCCAGGCTGCCGATTTCGATATCCCCAGGGCCGAGCGGGGCATCGTCTACATCGACGAGATCGACAAGATCGCCCGCAAGAGCGACAACCCCTCCCTCACCCGAGACGTCTCGGGCGAAGGGGTGCAGCAGGCCTTGCTGAAAATCATCGAGGGCACCGTCGCCAACGTGCCGCCTCAGGGCGGGCGCAAGCACCCTCATCAGGATTTCATCCAGATCAACACCGCCAACATCCTCTTCGTCTGCGGCGGGGCCTTCGAGGGGCTGGAGGAGATCGTGGCCAAGAGGGTCGGCGCTAAGCGGACCATCGGTTTCACCGCCGAGCGCAGGACCGACGAGGAGAAGTCCACCCTGCTGCACCAGTTGACCGCCGATGATCTGCTGCACTACGGACTGATCCCGGAGTTCATCGGCCGGCTTCCGGTGACCGTGAGCATCGACCAGCTCTCCAGGCACGATCTGATGCGCATCCTCACCGAGCCGAAGAACGCTATCACCAAGCAGTACGCCAAGTTCCTCTCCCTCGACAAGGTGGAACTGGTGTTCACACCCGATGCCCTGGAGGCAGCTGCCGAGGTGGCGCTCCGCCTCAAGACCGGCGCCCGCGGCCTCCGGACCATCATCGAGGACATCCTTCTCGACGTCATGTACGAGATACCCTCTCGCTCCGACGTCAAGAAGTGCGTCATCAGCGCCGAGACCATCACCAGCCGGAAGGGTCCTCTGCTGCTGACTCGAGCCGAGCGCCCCATCGAAATGGACGAGCTTAAGGACGAGCAGTCGGCCTGAGGGGATGAGGTAGGCCACCATGAGCTTCTTCTGGCGAGCGGATGACAGGAACAGCGTGGAGATGCTTCCCGGCATTCGACGCAGGTTGATCAGCGCGGGGGAGCGGGCCATGGCGGTCCGTGTGGAGCTGGCCAGGGGAAGCACGCTCCAGTCCCACACCCATCCCCACGAGCAGATAGGATTCGTCGTCTCGGGCCGCATTCGGTTCAACGTGGCGGGCGAGACGATGCTCCTCGAGGGCGGGGATGGCTACTCGATCCCCGGGGGCGTCGCCCACTCCGTCGAAGAGGTGGCCGAGGACTCCGTGGTGGTGGACGTCTTCTCGCCGGTTCGGGAGGAGTACCTCTCGTAGCGGACTGAGGATAGAGCGCGAGGGTCACGTCTCCCCCGCTTCCCTGATGCGGCGCACCGTGAACCGGTACAGCTGCATCGGGGCTCCCTCGGGGATGCCCGCCTTTCGGCGGGCGATGTCCACCTGGATCGCCGCCGTGGGGACCCCCTCCAGGTCGGGCAGCAACAGCCCTCTCTTGGCCCCCGACTGCACGATGACGCCGTATCGCTTCGAGTCCAGTTGGCCCATGTCCGCCACCGGCTCCGGTGGCGAGAGGACGTCCACCGAGTAGTGGAGGCTCGGAAGCTCCTCCGGAGTGACCGGCAGAAACCTGGGGTCCCTGGTGGCGGCGGCCACGGCGTTCCGGACGATCTCGGCGGCGATGTTGGGCTCCGTGGGCAGGAACGTGCCGATGCACCCCCGCAGGTCACCCTCTATCTTCAGGGAGACGAAAACCCCCGCCCTTCCCGCCAGCAGCCCCTCGGGCCGGGGTGGCGAGGCCGGCACCACTCCTTCGCTCACGTAGCTCTCCACCGTGCTTCGTGCCAATCGCAGAACCTCTCGTTCCTCCGCCTCCACCCCCTCCACCTGACCGGCCTCCGGAGACGGGGTGGCCGAAGTTACTTCCAGCGATCCGATCGAGAAGCGAGCCACCAGGTACCCCACGCCGAAGGGGCCCTCGTAGGAGAGAACCTCGACCTCCGCCTCGGGCAACGCCCCCAAGGCGATCACCAGCGACCTGTAACCACACTCCCCAGCCTCGTACAGCACCGTTTGGTCCACCGTCAGGATCGACTCCCGATCCCCTCGCCGAAGAGCTGAGACCACGATCTGGTCGAACTGCCGGCCCAAGGGGCTGTAGCCCGCCGGGGCGCCCGGAGACAGCCTGTGGGAGAAGTCGCCGCTGGCAACCAGAACCACCCGCCCGCCCGTGTCACGAGCGGCGGCGGCGATGGCTCGACCGAAGCGGCTGTGGTAGGCAGTGTCGAGGGACGAGAAGGCCAGTAGAAGGAGCCGGCAGCGCAGGCCGGCCTCCTGGAGAAAGTAGAGAGGGACGGCCGCCCCGTGATCCAGGAGGTAGCCCCCACCCGGCCTGCCCATCCTGCCGGTGGGAACTCGCGCCGCCTGACATTGGGCCTCCAGGGCCGACGCCAGGTCGGTATCCCCCTCGAAGGATAGCCTCACCGATGGGGCGCCGAAATCCTCGAAGCTGCCCGTGTACCATTGCGCCACCGACACGCTCATGGCCCTAGGGCTGATGGGGGCATGGGGGGATACCAGTACCACGGTATCCGGCGAGAGCCGCCGAATCTCGGAGGCCACCCGCTGCATGGCCTCCCGGGTCTGTCGCACCTGCTCGATGCGGCGACCCGCCACCGCCGGCACCAGTATCGGAGGATGAGGAGCTACGCAGCCGTAGATCAGACCGGCGCTCAAACCATTAGCTCCCGAGCGGCTGGCTTGTCTCACACCAGCCGCGCAAACAACACCCCGATCTCATACAGCAGGTAAAGTGGCACCGCCACGAGGGTCTGATTGAAGGGATCAGGAGTCGGCGTGATGATGGCCGCGATGACGAAGGCCCCCACCAGCGCATACTTCCAGTAGCTTCGGAGCTGCTTCTGGTTCACGATCCGCAGCTTCGCCAGGAAGACGATGACCAAGGGCAGCTCGAAGGCGACACCCATCCAGAGCAGCAGCGTCGTGACGAAGGAGACGTACTCACCAATGCTGATGAAAGCGGTGGCGATATCCCCGCCAAAGGTCAGCAGATAGCGCAGCGCGAAGGGCAGAAGCACCAGATAACCGAACGTTATACCAAGCATGAAGAGAAAGCTGGCGCTCGGTATGACTATGAAGAGATACTTCTTCTCGCTGGACTTGAGGCCAGGCACGATGAACTTGATGGCCTGGTACACGATTATCGGCATGGCCAGTGCCGCGCCGCCGACCAGCGCCACCTTGAAGTAGGTGATGAACATCTCGGTCGGCTTCAAGAAGACCGGCTTGATGCCCCCCGAGGGGATCAGCAGGATCTCCAACAGCTTCCCGGTGAAGATGAAGGAGAACGCGGTGGTAACTAGCAGAGCCAGTACCGACCAGACCAGCCCTTGCCGCAACTCCTCCAGGTGCTCGATGATGGTGAGCTTCTTCCCCTCGAATCCCTCGTTGTTGCCGGTGGTTTGCATCGCCAGTCTTTCGCCTCGATTCGCCTAGCCTTTTACCTCTGCCTCACCCGCCAATCTTCTTCCCACCGCCTCCGCCGAGGATCTGGCGGCCTCGCCGCCAGATCGAGCCCCGCGGAGACGAATGGGACGAACACCTGCACCCTGAGCTGCGGCCGATTAGTCCAGATGCTCCTGCAGATAATCCATGGCGTCCTGGACGGTCTGGATCTTCTCCGCGTCCTCATCGGAGATCTTTATGTTGAACTCCTCTTCCAAGGTCATGATCAACTCGACCAGATCGAGGGAGTCCGCATTCAGATCCTCGATGAATGAGGCCTCCGGGACCACATCTTCCTCGTCAACGCTCAACTGCTCCGCCACTATCTTCCGCAACCGTGCCTGTACCTGGGGGTCTAGGCTCACCCTCTCACCTCCTCTCACTCCGAAGTGGGGCCGGCCGGTGTATCTCCGCCGTGCTCCTTCGGCATCTTCTCAGAAACTATTCTTCCTACAACGCCATTGACGAAGCGGCTGGAGCTCTCCGATCCGAACCGTTTTGCCAGCTCCACAGCCTCGTTCACAGCCACCTTGAAGGGGACCCGCTCCGATTGAAAAAGGGCCTCGTACAGGGCGATCCGGATGATGTTCCTATCGATCCCCGCCATCTGCTGGAAAGGCCACGCCGGAGCCGCCTTCTGGATCAGGTCGTCGATCTCGGTGACGTGCTGAAGGACCCCCTTCACCAATCCCTCGGCGTATTGCGCCGCCTCGGGACCGAGCCCGTCCTCCACCACTCGCCGGGACAGCACCTCCTCGGGCTGGTGTCCGGTGGTGTCTATCTCGAAGAGCGCCTGCAAGGCCACCGTCCGGGCTGCCCTCCGACCATGAACCTGCCGCTGAGATTCTGACATCGCCACCAACCCCACCGAAGCGCTACTCCAGGTCCTGCACGTACACGTTGATCTCGGCCACGGGCAATCCAACCATCTTGTCGATAGCCTGGGCCACTTCCCGCTGGATCTGGTTCCCAACCCGCACCAGGTCGGCCCCCTGCTCCACCACCACGTGGATGTCCAGGTAGACCTGGTCGTCCTGAACCCGCAGCCGGATGCCGCGCGAGGGATCGTCCCGCCCAACCAGCCTGTTCATCCCGCTGATGAAACCGCCACTGGTTCGGAGAACCCCAGGCACGGCCATGGTGGTGAGTCCGGCGATGGTGGCCAGGACCCCCGGTGCGATCCTAACGGTACAGAAGTCCGACTCCGATGACATCCACGCCGCCTTCCGGAACTATGCCCCCGCGGCCACTAGGGCTCGGCCGTCGTCGGTCCCCCGGGAGCCCCGAGACGCCAGCCACCGCTCCACGAAATGTGTATCGAATCGGCCCTCTAGGAAATCAGGATTCGCCAGCAGCTGCAGTTGGAACGGTATGTTGGTGGTCACGCCGACGACCTTGAATTCCTCCAGCGCCCGTCGCATCCTGGCTACCGCCTCTCCGCGGTCGTTGCCCCAGGCGATCACCTTGGCCAGAAGAGAGTCGTAGTAGGGCGGCATCAAGTAGCCGGGGAACAGGTGTGTGTCCACCCGAATCCCTGGTCCGCCGGGTGCCGAGTAGTGGGTGATCAACCCCGATTGGGGAACGAAGCCCTGCAGGGGATCCTCGGCATTCACCCGACACTCGATAGCATGCCCGCGGGGGGAAACCTCTGCCTGGTCGAATCCCAGCGGCTCGCCGGCCGCCACACGCATCTGCCATTTTACCAGGTCTATACCCGTGATCATCTCTGAAACCGGGTGTTCCACCTGGATTCTAGTATTCATCTCGATGAAATAGTAGCGTCCCCTGGTATCCACCAGGAATTCGATGGTCCCAGCGCCTTCGTAGCCGACGGCCGCCGCAGCAGCAGCGGCGCTGGCTCCCATCTCGGACCGCACCTGAGGATCGAGGGCGATGCAGGGCGACTCTTCCAGCATCTTCTGGTGTCGCCGCTGGAGGGAACAATCCCTCTCTCCCAAGTGTACGGCCTTTCCGCGTCGGTCGACCAGTACCTGGACCTCGACGTGGCGGGCGCCCTGCACCAGAGTCTCCAGGTACAGCCCCCCGTTGCCGAAGGCGCTCTGCGCCTCCATCTGGGCGACCGGGAAGCCCTTGACCAGCTCAGCGTCGTTCTGAGCCGGTCGAAGCCCCCTTCCACCACCCCCGGCGCAAGCCTTCAACATGACCGGAAAGCCGATTTCCGCCGCCGCCCTCTGGGCGGCATCCAGAGTGTACACCGGCCTGTCAACCCCCGGCAGCACGGGCAATCCGGCCTCTCTCATCCGCTCTCTAGCGGCGGCTTTGTCGTGAAACTGCTCGATGCTGCGGGCCGAAGGGCCGATGAAGACAATCTGGCACTGCTCGCACACTTCAGCCAGGTAGGCGTTCTCCGAGAGGAACCCGTACCCGGGGTGGATCGCCTCGGCGCCACTCACCAGGGCGGCGCTGACCAGGTTGGGGATGTTCAGGTAGCTCTTGTCGGAGGAGGCCGGTCCGATGCAGATGGACTCGTCGGCCAGTTCCACGGGAAGGGAATGGCGGTCCGCCTCCGAGTAGGCAACCACCGTCGCCACCCCCAGCTCCCGGCAGGCGCGAATGATCCGAACGGCAATCTCACCACGGTTGGCGATCAGGATCTTGCGGAACACTAGCTCATCACCATTCCGCCGTCCACGGCTAGTACCTGGCCCGTCAGGTAGCTGGCGGCGTCCGATGCCAGGAAGGCGACGACCTCGGCGACCTCTTCCGGCGCACCGGCCCTGCCCAGAGGGATCAGCTGGAGGAATGCGCTTCGAGCCGACTCGGGAACGCCGGCCCAGATGTCGGTCTCTATGTAGCCGGGGGCCACGGCATTCACCGTGATGTTCCGGCTGGCAACCTCCCGGGCCACCGCCCGGGTAAAGCCGATCAACCCGGCCTTGGAGGCAGAGTAGTTGGCCTGTCCGGCGTTGCCCATGATCCCGGCCACCGAGCTGACGTTCACGACCCGGCCGTACCGACGCTTCATCATGGAGCGCAGCACAGCCTTGGTGCAGACGAACGCCCCCTTCAAGTTGGTATCCAGCACGGCGTCCCAGTCCTGCTCGCTCATGCGCAGCAGCAGGTTATCACGGGTGATGCCGGCGTTGTTGACCAGGATGTCCAGCCGGCCGAAATCGCTCAGGACTCGATCCACCATCCCTTCGGCCTCAGCTGCCACCGCCACGTCGGCCCTGAGGGCAGCGGCGCGACCCCCCTGAGCCACCACCAGATCGATCAACTCCCGGGCCGCGGCCTCGCTGGCAACGTAATTGACCACGACGGCCACGCCGTCCCGTGCCAGTCGCAGCGCCACCGCCCTGCCGATTCCCCGAGAGCCTCCTGTAATCAGGGCAACCTTGCCGGAGCCTTCCACCTGGACCTCCTACATGTCTGGAGTGGTGCGGCCGGCCGCAGCTTTCGATCCGACCGAAAGCGGTGGCAAGCCACCACACTCCAAGACGGCACTAGTGGCCTACCGTTCAGTGCTGGACTTGGGAAGATTCGAGGGCTACACCAACCGGCCAAGCTTCTCGACGGTGCTGCTCAGGCCCTTCTCGTCCTCCACATTCAAGAGGAGGGCATCCTTGACGATCCGTTTGATCAGCCCGCTCAACACCTGGCCCGGCCCCAACTCGACGAAGACCGTGCAACCCAACTCCGCCATGGTCTTCACCGAGTCCGACCATCGAACGGGGCTGGTAACCTGCACCACCAGTTCACGACCGATCTCTCCAGGATCCTGGGAAGGCTGGGCAGTCACATTGAGAACGACGGGAATACGTGGGGAAGATATCGACGTCGCGGCCACTATCGCTCGAAATCCCTGGGCCGCGGGCTCCATGTACACGGAGTGGAAGGGGCCACTCACATCCAAATCTACAATCCTGCGAGCACCCGCCTTCCGGGCCAACTCGCCCGCCCTGGCCAGGGCTCGCCGGTTGCCGGAGATCACCACCTGTCCGGGCGCGTTCAGGTTCGCCACCTGAACGGCGGCGTCGGTCTCCTGGGAGGCCCTGGAGCACAGCTCCACTAGAAGGGCATCCTCCAGGCCAAGGACGGCGGCCATGGAGCCATCCGCAGGCGTCGATGCCTCTGCCATCAGCCGGCCGCGAGCCGCCACCAACCTGAGCCCATCCGCGGGGCTGACCGCCCCGGAGAAGGCCAGGGCCGCCAGTTCGCCCACGCTGTGGCCGGCGCAGCAAAGCGGCGCTATCTCCACGCCGCCCCGGGCCAACCGCTCCCGCAGCGCCTCGGCCGCCGCAAGGCTGGCGGCTACCACGCCCGGCTGCGCAAAAGCCGTGTCCGTCAGCCTGTCCGCGGGGCCCTCAAAGCACACCCGGCTGAGAGGCAGCCCTGTGGCTCGGTCGGCCTCCGCGAAGAGTTCTCGCGCCGCCGAACTAGAGCCCCATAGGCCGGCTCCCATGCCCACTCGCTGGGCACCCTGCCCCGGGAAAACGAAAGCAACTTTCGGAGCCAGACTCCTAGCCCTCGCTCTTCGCCGGCTTGATCTGCAGAACCTGCTCGCCCTTATAGGTGCCGCAGTTCGGGCACACGTGGTGAGGCAGCTTCAGTGCGTGGCACTGGGGGCAGGCCACGAGGTTGGGCATCTCAATGCCCAGGTGGCTCCGGCGCTTGCCCTGAGCCGAGTGAGAGATCTTCTTCTTAGGTAGAGCGCCCAATTCTGTCTACTCCTGTTCTGGGTTGAATCCCGCCTGACGCATCCGCTCCGCCAGCAGGCTTCCGAGCGATCCCGAGGGAGTGCCGGAAGCCGAGGGCTGGCAATCGCAAGCTCCAACGTTCAGGTTTGAACCGCAACTGGGACAAAGCCCCTTACAGCCCTCGCCGCATAGATGCTGAAGGGGGCTCTCCAGGATCGCGTATTGTCGTATCGCCTCGTTCAAGTCCAGCAGGTGTTCAGGGGTCAACCTGAACGCCTCGTCATCGTCGGGCTCTGGCAAACCAACGCCGGTATTCACGTCGACTACCGGCACGAACTCCTCGTCCAGCTCAATGACCTGCGGCCGAACGAAGGTCTCCAGGCAGCGAGAACAGGTCGACTCCACCTTGTGAGTCAGCGTTCCCGTGACCAGGATGCCCGCGGAGGTACGCATCAAGCGCAGAGAACCCACGGTGGGTGAAACGATCCTTAGATCGACTGCCAGATCGGGATCCAGCTCGTCCACTTCCACCCGCCGAATTGTGCCCGTGGTGGCTTTCAGCAACTGAGCGATATTGTAAGCGATCACAGCGAATCACGTCCGTTCCCGATGCGCCCTTGACGTGTTCCCGTTGGTTAGATGGTCCCGTAAGAATACTGTGCAAGAACATCGCGCATAATAAGAAGGCCGCCTTTGGCGAGCCCCAATGAATTATACGGCCCGTCGCTCTAAGGCGTCAAGGATGGCAGCGCCCTACTCGGCCTTCGCTGCGCGCTCCTTGTAGCCGTTCTTGTCACCATCCACGCGGTCCAGGGCGCGGATCCCGTTCCTCACGACCGACAGCAGCTCGTTCAAACGGCCTTCGAGGTCCGATAGCGCCTCCACGGCATATCGGTCGGCCCCTTCCCGCCGATCCTGAGCCTCCACGTCGGCATCCTCAAGTATCCGTCTGGCCTTGGCCTCGGCCACCTTCACAACTTCGTGCTGCTGGGCCATGCCTGAAGCCTGCTCTTGAGCGTGAGACACTATCCTGGAGGCCCTATCCTCGGCCTCCTGCAGCAGCCGCTCCCGCTCGGTCTGCAGCTTCTTGGCCTGCTTGACCTCCTCGGGGATAGCGACCCGCAGTTGATCTATTATGTCAAGACACTCGTGCTCGTCTACCACAGTCTTCCCGGTCAGAGGGACCCGAGAGCCGCTGGTCAACACAGCTTCCAGCCGGTCCAGCAGATACAAGATATCCATGCGTCACCTCTACTCGCCGCCGAAGCTTACCTTACCAGGCTACTGGTAGGCAGTCCCCCCGCCCGAGCGCGCGCCTCGTACTTCTGTCGCAGAGCCCGCTCCACCGACTCGGGTACCAGCCCCTCCAGAGACCCGCCCAGCTTGGCGATCTCCTTGACGATGCTGGACCGCAGGAAGGAGTAGGGCAAGCTGGTCATCAGGAAGTTGGCCTCCACCTCCGGGTTGAGACTGCGGTTCATGTGGGCTATCTCAAACTCGTACTCGAAGTCCGAGATGGCGCGCAGCCCCCGGACCATGGCGCAGGCTTTCTTCACCTTGGCATACTCCACGGCCAGCCCCGAGAAGCTCTCCACCTGCACGTTCGGGATACCCTCGCAGGATTGTCGGGCGATCTCCAGCCGCTCCTCCGCCGAGAAAAGTGCGTTCTTCTCGGGATGCTGGTAGACGGCCACGATCAGCCTGTCGAACAGCTTGGCAGCCCTCTGTGCTATGTCCAGATGCCCGTTGTGAAAGGGGTCGAAGGTGCCGGGGTAAATGGCAGTCCGCAAGTCCTACTCCTGTCGCCCCGCGGTGTATAGGCTGATGCCGGTCCTCCCGTGAAACCGCGTCTTCACCAGCGTCAACGGCCCGCAATCCGAGGGAACCGAACGCTGCCGGGAATGCTCCAGCACCAGATAGCTATCGGGCCCAACCAGCGCCGACTCACACAACTGCCTGATGGCCGATTCAGCGGCGGGATCGTTATAGGGGGGATCCAGCAGTATTAAATCATAGGGGTGGTTAAATGTCGAGATGGCCGCCTCCGCTCGCATGGCGTGGACGCGAGCCCTGGAGGCCAGGTGAGTGCGCTTCAGATTCTCCGCTATGGCCTCCCGAGCCCGGGGGTCCGCTTCCACGAAATCCACCGCCTCAGCTCCCCGGCTCAACGCCTCGATGCCCAGGGCGCCGCTGCCCGCGTAGAGGTCCAGCACCGCCCGCCAGGGGAAGGCCAGCTCGCCCTCCTCCACCCGGGATAGGTAGCCCGGCTCGACCAGCCCTTGCCGGTAGGCCGCGGACTCCAGCATGGAGAAGATGGCTCCCTTTATCTTGTCCGCCGTCGGACGCACCGACCTGCTTTCTATGCTGCGCAGCGGATGCCCCTTGGCAATGCCGGCTATTACCCTCATCTCGATCGCTAACCTCGTCCATCAGCTATCTCGGGAACTCAGAGGGCTTGAACGTAGGGCAGGGCGCCCTGCCCTGCCGCCGGGCGGCGGGGCACAGGGCCCCGCCCTACGTCATCGACGCCATCGTCGGGCGGCGGGGCACAGGCGTGGCGCTGTGCTCGCTCGCGCCACGTGCCCTACGACACCTCAAGGTCCTGGAGTCTCCTGAGTTCCTACGACTTGGAAGCCTGTCGCAGCTCCTCGATCCTCGCCACCAGCGGCCGGTGCTCCGGCCTCGCCAGCTCCGGATCCCGCTCGAGCAGCTGCACGGCCGCCTGCCGGGCAGTCTCGATCAGCCGGAGGTCGCGCAGGTCGGCCATCCGGAAATCAGGGAACCCGCTCTGTCGCACCCCGAAGTACTCGCCCGGCCCCCGCAGCCGCAGGTCTTCGTCCGCCAGCCGGAAGCCGTCGGCGACCTCGGCCACCATCCGAAGCTTCTCCAGGGTCTCCTCGTCCGTGGAGTCGGTCAGCAGCAGGCAGCTGGACGGATCCTGTCCCCGGCCTACCCTACCCCGGAACTGGTGCAGCTGAGCCAGTCCGAACCGCTCTGCCCCCTCAACCAGCATCACCGTCGCATTGGGCACGTCTATGCCGACCTCCACGACCGAGGTGGATACCAGCACGTCGTACTCCCCGTTGCGAAAATCCAGCATGATCCGATCCTTCTCAGCCGGGCGCATCCTTCCGTGGAGCAGCGCCAGCCGCAGGCCCGACAGGTCGCTTCCCTGCAGCCGCTGGTACTCCGCGGTGGCCGCCCTGACCTCCAGGTGGGGGCTGTCCTCCACCAGCGGGCAGATGATGAAGGCCTGCCGCCCCTTCGCCACCTCCCGCCGGATGTGCTCGTAGGCGTGGCGGCGCTCCGGCGCCCTCAGGAGATGGGTCTTCACCTGCTGCCGTCCAGGCGGCAGCTCGTCGATCACCGAGAGATCCAGGTCGCCGTACAGCACCAGCGCCATGGTGCGGGGAATGGGGGTGGCGGTCATCACCAGCAGGTGGGGAGTCCCTCCCTTCTCCCGCAGAGCCGTCCGCTGCACGACGCCGAAGCGATGCTGCTCGTCGATCACGGCAAGACCCAATCGGTGGAAACCGAGGCCCTCCTGGATCAGGGCCTGAGTCCCCACCAGTATGTCCACCTCCCCCTCGGCTGCCCCCCGATAGATCCTGTCCCTGTCCGCCTTGCGGGAAGCACCCGTAAGCACCCCCAGTCGCAATGGGCGTCCCAGGGTGTCGGCCAGCAGCTGCTCCGCCCTCCCAAAGGCCGCCTCCAGGGTGCGTCCGTGCTGTTCCGCCAGGATCTCGGTGGGCGCCATTATGGCCCCCTGGTACCCCCCCAGCACCGCGGACAGCAGGGCCACGGCGGCCACGATGGTCTTGCCCGACCCCACCTCCCCCTGCAGCAGCCTCGTCATCGGTCGGGGTTGCTCCAGGTCCTTCTGGATCTCCGCCACCACTCGACTCTGGGCCCCCGTCAGGCCGAAGGGCTGGCACCCCAGGAAGCGGCCCAGCGCCTCCTGATCCGGACAGAGGGTTGGAGCCGTGGCGCCGGCCTGCCACTCGGCCCGCGCCTTCAACGCCGACAGCTGCACCAGGAAGATCTCGTCGAAGGCCAGGCGGTGGGTGGCAGCGTCCTCCTCCTCCCGGCTCGCAGGGAAGTGAATCCTGGCCACCGCCTCCGGGAAGTGGATCAGCTGGCACTGCTCCAGGAGCCAGGCGGGCAGGAATTCGGCCAGCCGAGGCGCGTAGGCCGGCACCATCTGGTCCATCACTTCTCGCAGCCAGTAGTCGGAAACCCCCTCGGTCAGGGGGTACACCGGCACCAGCCGGCGTGTGTGGAGGGGCGGTCGATCGGCCGGCTCCCAGTCCGGACTGTCGAAGGCCAGCTGCCCGCCGTAGCCCGCCGCCGTGCCCGCCAGGGCTATCCTTGTGTTGGGCGCCAGCCGAAGCCCCACGTATCCGTGCCGAAACCAGTTGGCGGCGATCCTCCCACTGTCGTCCCTCACCTTGATGGTGGTGCGCACCAGCTTTCGTGGCCCCGGCGTCACCTGCACGTCTTCGACGGTCCCCACGATGCTGGCCGTCTCGCCGTACATCAGATCCGCGACCCGCTTCAGGGGCCGGAAGTCCCGGTAATCCCTGGGAAAATGGAGGAGGAGATCGCGAACCCGTTGGATCCCCAGCTTCCCCAGCAGGGAGGCCCTCTGCTTTCCCACCCCCTTCAGGGCGAGGACAGGGTCGTCCAGCTGCAGGGTCGCGGGCTGGACGAGGCGATCGGGGCGCCTGGAGCCGGACGTCACAGGGCGGGGGATGGGGCTCCGGTTCTGGGTTGTTGGTTCCGGGCTCCGAGTGGCAGGGCGACCGCGGGTCGCGCCTACTGGCCGCCCCGTCTCCCTGTCTCCCTGTCTCCCCGTCCGGCCCACGCTTTGGGTCTGGGCCAGCGCGACGATGCGATCCAGCACCTCGTCGACCAGCTCCAGAGCTCCCTTCGCGGACTCCACTCGCCCCTCGACGGTCCGTTGGCCATATTCTTTGAGCAGCCCCACCACGTGGTTGGCCTCCGGCCAGGTGGGGTAGGAGGTGTCGAGGGAGGAAAGGGAGGATGCCCAGTTGGACAGGAACTTTTCGAGCCCGCCGAAAACGGTGCGGTCCGAGCATCCAGTGCGCAGCTCCTGAGCCAGGATCTTCTGCGCGGTCGTCCAGAGCTTGAGCAGCTCGCTCCGACCCTTCCAGCCGGGTCCAGAGGTCGATCTGTTAGACATACACAGCTTCTACTGCACGCTACTTCGCCAGCAGGGCGTAGGCACCGTACAGTCCAGGGCCATTGTGGGCGCCGACCACGGCGCCGGTTCTTCCTCTCTTGATGGAGAGGTCCGGATAGGCCATCCGGATCAGCTGCTCCAGCTGCTCGGCGGGTGCGGGATCGTCGCCGTACAGCACCGCCACCTCCTCCAGCGGACCCAGGGCCGCCACCAGCTCGGCCATCTTCTTGATGGCAGCGACCCGGGTGCGGACTCGCTCGGCGGGGATGATCTCCCCATCCACCAGCTGCACCATGGGCTTGATCGCCAGCAGGGTCCCGGCGAAGGCCTGCGCTCGCGTCAGTCTTCCGCCCCGCCGCAGGAACTCCAGGGTGTCCGCGGCGGCGAACAGCCGCAGCCTGGGGACCAGGGCCTCGGCAAAGGCCACGCACTCTGCCATGGAGGCTCCCTGCTGGGCCACCTCGGCCGTTCGCGTCGCCAGCACCCCCAGGGGGTAACAGAGAATCTTGGAGTCCACCACGGCGATCCGGTCGGGCGCCACCTGCTGCGCTGCCAGCTGCGCCGCATTGTAGGTCCCGCTGATCTTGCTGGAGATGTGCACCGAGACGATCGACTCCGCTCGCTCCAGCAGCCGGCGATACACCTCTACGAACTGCCCCACCGAGGGCTGGGAGGTTCGGGGTACCCCCTCCTCTTCCCGCAGCTTGCGGTAGAACTCGTCGACGCTGATCTCCACCTTGTCCTGGTAGGCTTCTCCGTTCCAGTGGACGTTCAGGGGAACCATGGTGATCCCCAGCCGCTCGGGCTCGCCCTCGTCCATGTCGGCGGTGCTGTCGGTCACAACCCGGACTCTGGTCAATTCTCCTCCTGCCCTCAGCGGCCAGGGTATGGCCGATGGTTACTGCTGAAACGTAGTGTGAGAAAAGGGGCTCTAAAGCTAGCGACGCAGCAACACCCCGGCCCCAAACACCCCGGGGCCGGTATGGGTGCCCAGCACCGGACCGATCCTGCCGCGCTGCACCTCGGATCCTGCATGGAAGTCCAGCAGCAGCTTTAGAAGCTGATCGCCTGGTGCGGGATTGTCGCCGTACAACACCGCCAGCACCTCCACCGTCCCCAGGTCGCGCACCGCCTCGGCCGTCCGCTTGATGGTTGCCGCCCGGGTCCGCACCCTGTCGACCGGAATCACTTCGCCGCCCAGGATCTGGAACACCAGCTTGATGGACAGCAGGTTCCCGGCGAAGGCCTGGGCCCTGCCGATCCTGCCGCCTCGCCTAAGGAACTCCAGGGTATCCACGGCGGCGATGAGTCTCAGCCTGGGGATCAGATCCTCGGCCAGGGCCGCGCATTCCCGCAGGGTGGCGCCATCCTCCGCCAGTCTGGCGACTCGCATCGCCGCGATACCGAGAGGGAAGGTCGTCGTCAGAGAGTCGATCACGGCGATCTTATCGGGGGCAACGCTCTTGGCCGCCAACTCCGCGGAGTTGAAGGTCCCGCTCAACTTTGAGGAGATGTGGACCGAGACGATCCCGTCGCACTCCTTCAACAGAGCGCGGTAGGCCTCCTCGAACAGGCCGGCGGAGGGTTGGGAGGTTCGCGGCGTGCCCTTTTCCTCTCGAAGCTTCCGGTAGAACTCGTCGATGCCGATCTCGACCTTCTCCTGGTAGGTCTCGCCGTTCCAGTGGACGTTCAGGGGAACCATCGTTATGCCCAGCCGCTGGGCTTCCACCAGGTCCAAGTCGGCGGTACTGTCGGTCACAACCCGGATTCTGCTCACTTCTCCTCCTGGATTCCCTGCTAGACGCCGCATAGGGGCGGTTGGCCAACCGCCCCTACTGAAGCTCGGGATCGACGGGGCAGGCCAGGGTACCACCCCTCACGGGCTGGGAAAAGGCCGTGGGATCGCTGCAGTGCTACTACTCGAGAGAGATGATGTAGGGGTAGTGCGGCTGGCCGCCGTCCACCACCTCCACCTCGACGTTATCCCACCGCCCCCGAATGGAGTCTGCCAATTGCCGGCCATCCTTGGTGGGCACCCCCTCCCCGCAGTAGATGGTCACCACCTCGCGCTCGGCCGCCCCCGCCCGTGCCAGCACCAGCAGGGCGACCTCGGCCAGGGAGGCCCCTGCCTCCACCAGGGCACCGTTCAGCAGGCCGATGGCCTGTCCACCCTCGATCTTCAAGCCGTTCACACGGGTGGAGCGCACGGCTCGGGTCAGCTCTATGCTCTGCACCGAGGAGATGGCGTCGCTCATAGCAGCCAGGTTGGCCTCCAGATCCGACCCAGGGTTGAAGGCCACCATGGCCGCGATCCCCTCGCAGATGGTACGGGTCGGCATGACCTTCAACTCCACCGGGGACAACGCCTGAGCCTGCTGGGCGGTCATCACCACGTTGGGGTTGTTGGGCAGCAGTATCACTTTGGAGTAGCCGGAGGCACTTGCCCCGTGGACCAACTCCTCGATGCTGGGGTTCATGCTCTGTCCGCCCGGGACCACCGCCGCCGCCCCCAGGTCTCCGAACACCCTGGCCAGCCCTTCCCCGGCGGCCACGGCCACCACTCCCACGGCATTGGCCGCCACCGACCGCCTTGCGGAGACCGAAGCCGACCCGCTCACGTAGGCGGTGTGCTGCAGCTGCATGTTCTCCACCTTGATCCTGTCCATCGAACCAAAGCGGGACACGGTGTTGAGAATGTCCCCCGGCTGGTGGGTGTGGACGTGGACGTGTACCAGATCCCGCTCTCCCACCACGATCACCGAGGTGCCGATGGCCTCCAGCTGCTGCCGTATGTCGTCGGGCCTGAGCCTCTCACCCCGGATCAACACCTCGGTGCAGTAGCCATAATCGGTGGAACTGACGACCTGCACCGGCACCAGGGCAGGCTTCCGTGGAGCGGCCATCGGAGGCGGGGTGCGCTCTCCGGTGATGAACATGTGAGCGCCTTCCAGCAGCAGCAGATAGCCCTGGCCGCCAGCATCCACGACGCCTGCTTCCTTAAGGATGGACAGGAGGTTGGGGGTGTTATCCAGGGAATCGCGGGCGGCTTCCACGGCCCGCCGCAGGACCTGGCCGACGCTGCGCTCCTCCTGGGAGGCGGCGGTGGCCGCATCCGCGGCCTCTCGGGCGACGGTGAGCATGGTCCCTTCCACCGGCTTCCCGATCCCCCGGTAGGCGGTGTTGGCACCCTCCTTCAGGGCGGCCGCCATTTCGACGCCGTCCAGCGCCTTGCGCCCGTCGATGGACCGAGCCATCCCCCTGAGGATCTGGGATAGGATCACCCCCGAGTTGCCACGGGCACCCATCAAGGATCCATGGGCCGCGGCGTGGGCCACCATCCCCACGTCGTTGCTGCCGGCCTTGGAAACCTCCTCGAGAGCAGACTGCATGGTAAGCAGCATGTTGGTGCCGGTGTCGCCATCCGGAACGGGGAACACATTCAGCGAGTTGACCAGCTCCACGTTCTCCTCGAGGAGAGCGGTGCCAACCTCCAGCATCTGGCGCAGGTCGCTGCCGCTGATGCGCAGCCTGCTAACAGAGTTATCCTGATCTGCCACTTCTCTTCCAAGAGAGCGAGAGTGTCTCGCGAGATGGGGAAAGGAAAAGGAGCCATCATGACTCGACGGCTGTCGCAGCCGCTTGAGGCACCTGGTATTCCCCCAAGGTGCAGGTGAGACCGCCGCCGTCAGGCCTGGTCGCTGATGCGCAGCCCCTGCACGTTGACGTTGACCTCGGCGACCGGCATGCCTATCGCCTTCTCCACCGCGAACTTGACGTTCTGAGCGATGTTGCGGCCCACTTCGGATACTCTGGTGCCGTACTCCACGATGACGTACAGGTCGATCGTGATCTGACCATCCTTGAGGTGCACCACGATGCCGCGTTCCAGGTGCTCCCTCCTCAGCATCTCCGCGAGGCCATCCTTAAGCCTCGCCGAAGCCATCCCCACGACCCCGTACGATCTCAGTACAGCGTCCGCAGCGATAGATGCGATCGCCCTCTGGCTGACCTCGATCCTGCCCAACTTCTCCATGTCTGGCATCTGCATCCCGGCTGGCATAGGATAGGCCCCGTTTGCTAAGGGTCGGACCTTGTGATATTATAGCGGCGGTTAGCCCGGCAGTCGAGATTCCAGGCAGGTTCTTGTTGAAGGGCCTGCCTGCATTGCGCCAGGGCAGCAACTACGGGAACGAAGGGGGTGACAGCTTGCCTCTCTGCCAGATCTGCGGCAAGGGAGTCGGCTACGGCCATAACGTCAGCCACTCCAAGCGCCGGACCAACCGCCGGTGGCTGCCAAACATACAGAAAGCTACCATCACCATCAACGAAGTGAAGATGAGCGTACGCATCTGCACCCGCTGCATGCGCACCCTGCAGAAGTCGGCCTAGCTCCCCCCTCTCTATCGGCGAGCAAGAAAAGACCGGTGCCCCCTGGCACCGGTTCTCTGTGTCCGCGATCTCATCTGCCTGACGCCGGGACA
>DAHVXI010000075.1:0-39587 GCA_027356795.1 Chloroflexota bacterium
CTGAGCCTTGCAGACCCGCCGGCCGTGGGCGATCAGATTCACGTGGAAGGGGAAGACCTCCTCGGGAGGGACCAGCCCCTCCAGGATGCCGTGGGCCTCCTCTGCCGACGTGGTGGGCGCTATCAACCCCAGCCGGCGGGACACCCGGTGGACGTGGGTGTCTACCGGAAAAGCCGGCCGGTCCAGAGAGAAGAGCAGGACGCAGGCGGCCGTCTTCGGCCCCACCCCATCCAGTCCCAGCAGGTACTCCCTGGCCTCTTCCAGGGAGCGCTGGCCCAGGAAGTCCAGGTTCAGAACGCCCCGCTCTGCCGACAGCCGCTGCAGCAGCTCCTTGATCCTGGGGGCTTTGACGCGGGCCAGTCCCCCCGGCCTGATGGCATCGGCTATGGCCGCGGGATCCGCGTCCCGCACCTCCTCCCACGAGGGGAAACGCGCTCTGAGGCCCTCGAAGGCACGGTCGGAGTTGGCGTCGCTGGTGTGCTGAGAGAGGATCGTCAGGATCAACTCGTCCAGCGGCTTCAGCTTTCGTCGAGGCGCAGGCCGTCCGTACTCCTCCTCCAGCAGCCGGCCGATCTCCCGCACCTTGGCCTCCAGTAGCTCTCCCGATCGCTCCATCACCCCTGCCACGTCGTTCTCTCCTGTCCGAGGGGACCAAGCCCCACGATCTCTCCTGCTCCTACACCAGCACCAGCATGCCCTCTTCCATCCGAAGCCGCGGCACCTTGCTGCTTATGTCGACCTGGGCGCAATACTCCACGTCCTCGGCCAGCCCTACCCGGCTGAGGACCTCGGCGTTGTGGGACTCCCAGAAAGCCCGCAAGATCGCCTCTCGGGGGGGTGCAGCCTCCCGGTCCGAGCCCCCGGCCTCCGGCAGGTACGACCGGTACAGCCTCACGGCTGCCACCGCCGATTCCTCCAGGGCCACCTCGGCACCCGCCGACTCCCTCTGAAGCAGCGTCGCCAGATACCCAGCAGTGAAGGCATCGTCTATGGCGAACTTGCTCCCCAGGTAGTCCCCGGAGCAGATGAAGGCGATGCCCAGCCCCTTCTGCCGGGCCTCTTCCACGGCCACCCGGGCGACCGCCGAGGCATTCAACAGACTGCCGCCCAGCACCACCGGGGACTGGGTTACCTGCTGCATCGCCCTGGTGCCGTTGGACGTGCAGAAGCACAGATCCCGCCCCTGCACCGTGCCCGCATGGAACTCCCGGGGCGAGTTCCCCAGGTCGAAGCCGGCAGGGGGCAGTCCTCCCGACTCGCCGCACACCAGGGGCCGCTCCCCACATCGCTGAGCGTGGGCCAGCGCGGCCGGGATGCTCTCCGCCAGGGTGACTCGCCTGGTCCCCGCCTCGAACATGGAGACCATGGTCGAGGTCGCCCGGAGCACGTCGATGACGACGCACAGCTTCGAAGGCAGATCGGTGGCGATAGGGGGTAGGAAAACTACCTCGACGTTCATCCGGTAACCCTCCAAGATTGGGGCGCTTCCAAAGGCGGATTCTACCACGGGCGCTTAGCCGCCTGCCGCAGGCTGTGGTATACTGCGGGCCGCGTCGGTGACGCAACCCGTCGCGACCTTGGGCCCGGTTGATCCTTGATGCCCCCTCGGGTCGGCCGGGCTTGTGCATTTGCCGCGAACCCCCTGGGTCAGCACGCAAAGAGGCTTTTCATCGTCATGGACGTCCGTCCCCAGTCCAACCGTCCGGCAACCGGCGCCACCGCCGGGCCGGCCCCCGCTCCGCCAGACCGCGCGAGCCCTGACTCCCATAAGATCGACGAGGGCCGGTTGCTGGCCACGCTGGTGGCAGCCATGTTTCTGGTGGTCACCAACATCAACATGATGGCCCCCCTCTTGGTGGACTTCGCCGCCGATTTCCACACCTCGGTCGGGTCCATGGGGCAGCTGGCCGCGGCCGCGGCCATACCCTGGGCCCTCCTGGCACCATTCATGGGGGCGCTGTCCGATCGCCTCGGACGACGGCCGCTCCTGGCCATGGGGGTCGCCATCCTGGGGGTGACCACCCTGCTGTCGGCTCAAGCCTGGAGCTACCCCTCCCTCCTGGTCTTGCGGGTTCTGGGAGGGATCGGGGGAGCCTCCACCGGGCCCAACATCATGTCCAGCGCCGCCGACCACTTCCCGGCCAACCGCCGCGGGCGCGCCCTGGGCATGGTCCTCGCCGCGGTGTCCCTCGCCACGGTGGTCGGCGTGCCGCTGGTGGCGATGATGGCCGCCTACGCGGGATGGAGGTGGGCCTTTGCCGGACTCGGGTGTCTCCTGCTCGGCCTAGGGGTAATCGTCTACGTCACCTTCCCACGAGCCAAGCCGCCCGCTTCCCGAGGGGGATACCTCTCAGGCTTCGGGGTGGCGCTGGCGGAGCCCTCGACCAGGCTCCTGCTGCTGGCCAACGGCCTGGAGAGGGCGGCCTTCACCACGGTATCCACCTACACGGCAGCCTTCCTGATGCAGTCCTACTCCCTGCGGCTGGAGCAGATCGCCCCTGTCCTGTCCGCCACCGCCGCGGGCACCCTCCTGGGCAGCACCCTGGGAGGGAGGCTCGCCGACAACACCAGCCGTCCGGTCCTGGTGTTCGCCGGCTTTCAGGCGTTGGCCGCCGCGACGGTCCTTCCCATGTTCGCCACAACCCCGGGCGTCATCCTCACCGCTCTACTGGCCGCCACCTTCGGGCTGGCCAACTCCATGGCTAGGCCGGCCTGGATGTGGCTCATCAGCCAGGTCCCGGAGGAGCGACGGGGCGCCACCATGGGGTTCACCGCCACCACCAACCAGGTGGGGTTGATGGTCGGCGCCTCCCTGGGCGGCCTCCTGGTCACAATGGGAGGCTATTCGGGATTGGGACTGCTGGCGGCCTTCGCCTGCCTGGCCGCCGCCACCATCTGTAGCCTCGCCGTCAGGAAGATGCCGAAGGTGAAGGCACGAAGCACCACTCCCTCGCCCCTTCAGGGCTAGCCGCTTTTCTCCGGCACGGTGGCGGCCACCACCACTATGCCCGCCGCGGCGGCCATCCCCGCCACGACGAAGACGGCGGTGAGCCCTAGTGCGTCACCTATCACCCCCGTAGATGCCGGCCCCACAAACATCCCAAGGGCGTAAACCGCCTGAAACACCCCCATGGCCGTGGCTCGATCGGCCGGGCGAACCGACCGAATGCTCAGCCCCATCAGGAGAGGATACGCCAGCCCGCGCCCCGCGCCTCCCAACAGCTGGGTCACCGCAACCATCGGCAGGGTGTGTACGAGAGGCACGATGAAGGCGCTCGCGGCCTGGATGGCCATGCCGGCCATCGCCGTGGCCCGCGACCCCGCCCTGTCGCCCATGTAAGCGCTCGCCAGGGTTGCCACCGTGAAGCCCACCTGCATCATCGTCGTCAGCATGCCCAGGTCGGCGCGACTGGCGCCCAGCCCCGCCGCGTACACCAGCGAGAAGCCGTTTACCGTCGCCCACTGGGTCCAACTTCCCAACATGGCGACGACGGACACAGCCACCAGCAGCGGGACCGTCCCGATGCGCCACAGCTCCTGCACCGTAAGCTGCCGCCTGGCCGTCGTCGGCTTCTCCTCCAGCAGTACCGCCGCGGCCACACCCAGAAGAGCCAGCACCACGGCTACGTAGAAGGGGGCGGTCCATCCCCAGTTCTGGGCGATCAACCCGCCGGCGTAGGTAGACACCATCTGGCCCGTGGCCGCTATGAAGGTCACCTGACCCATGGCACGGGTAGCCTTTTCCGGCGGATAGTGGCTGGAGAAGAGAACCGTAAAGACCACCCAGGCGGCTGCGCCCACGCCGGACGTGGCTCGCCAAACCACCAACCAGATGGGATCGGCGGATAGGGCAAGCCCCAGCGCCCCAACGCCGGCAGTTGCCAGTCCGGCAAGAATGAAGGGCTTCCGCACGCCGATTCGATCGGACCAAATCCCCAGGGGTATGCGGAAGAAGAGCTGAGCCAGGCCATAGGCCCCGACGATGGCTCCCACCAGCCCCATGGAAGCGCCGAGGTTCTCGGCGTGAACCGACAGAATCGGCAGGTAGAGGTACATCGATGTCCAGTAGAAGAAGGTGGTGATGGAGAAGAGGACGGTGAAGCGGTTGTTGGCGGGGCTGGAGAGCACCAATGACCTCCGAGTCTCCTAGTCGGCCCCATGATAGTGGCACAGGGGGCCATCGCGCAAACCTCGGCAGCCATTGCCCTTGACACCCCACTCCCTATCCGGCTGCTAATGCTCCACCCCAACGGATGCCTCGGCCGGTTGAGGTAGCTCCTGCTGCGTCCGCCTATAGCCTGTCCAGAAGTAGTACAGCACCGAGGCCACCGCCAGCAGTATGAAGATCCCCGAGGCTGGGCGGGTCAGGAACAGCGTCGGGTCGGAACTGGTCTGCAGGGCGCGCTTCAGGTTGATCTCGGCTATCGGCTCCAGAAGGAAGCCCAGCACGAAGGGAGGCAGGTCGAAGTCGTGCTTGGTCAGGAAGTAGCCGATCAACCCGAAGAAGAACAGCACCCAGATGTCGAAGATCCGGTTGTTCAGAACGAAAGCCCCCAGGGCCGACATGACGAAGATCCCAGGCACCAGCACGTTCTTGGGTATCAGCACCAGCTTGACCAGTATCCTCATCAGCCCCAGCTGGATGATCAGGGTTAGCACCGTGGCGACCAGGTAGGCGCAGATCAGCCCGTAGGCCAGCTTGGGCTGCGTGCTCATCAGTAGAGGGCCGGGGTTCAGCCCGTGGATCAGCAGGGCCCCCAGCATCACCGCTGTGACCGCATCGCCCGGGATACCCAGCGCCATGGTGGGGACCAGGTCCCCCGCCGAGACCGAGTTGTTGCCCGCCTCCGAGGCAATGATCCCCTCGTAGTAGCCGGTCCCGAACTTCTCGGGATGCTTGGATACCTTCTTGGCTTGGTCGTAAGCCAGTACGTTGGCCACCGCCCCTCCGGCCGCGGGCACGATACCGATCCACAGCCCCACGAGGGAGGCCCAGATCATCCCGACCTTGTTGTTCCAGATGTCCTTCAACACCTGGATCGTTGGGATATGGGTATCGGGGTTCTCTATACGCTCCACCTTCTCTGGAGAGCGCAGCCTCTCCAGGTCGGTCATCAGTTGGGAGAAGGCGAATAGGCCGATCAGGACGGTTAGGAAATCGAAGCCGGCCTCCACATCAACGAGGCCGAAGGTGAAGCGAGGGGTCGCCAGCATGGGGTCTATGCCAGACGTCGCCAGCAGCATCCCCAGAAGGCCCGCTATCAGCCCCTTGACCAGCGATTCGCCGGCCAGGCTGGCGATGATAGTGAGAGAGAAGGCGATGAGGGAGAAGAACTCCCAGGGGCCGAACTTCAGTCCGATGTCGGCCAGCAGAGGGGTCAGGGTGGCAAGGAAGAACCAGCCTATGATCCCCCCGAAGAGGGAGGCCCAGGTCCCCAACCCCAGGGCCCTCCCCGGCTCCCCGTTGCGAGCCATGGGGAAACCGTCGAAGGTGGTGGCCACCGCCGAGGGCTTCCCGGGGATGCCCAGGAGGCAGGAAGAGATCAAGCCTCCCGAGGCTCCACCCACCCAGACGCCCATCATGGTGGTGAGCCCCTCCGCCGGCAGCATCCCGTAGGTGAAGGGAAGAACCAGGATAACCCCCATGGTGATGGTCAGGCCCGGTATCAGCCCGATGATGATCCCCGCCAGCACTCCGAGGGCGGTGAACATCAGCATGCCGGGCTCGAAAGCTGTCTGAAACCCCATCAACAGGTAGTCAAACATACTGCGCCTCGTTTAGAAGAGAGTGCCGGAGGGAAGGACGACGTGCAGGTATCCCTCGAACAGGGTGACCAGCCCCCAGGAGAAGACGGCGGAGCCGACCACCGTATAGACCAGCCCGCGACCCCAGCGCGGCTTCAGCATCAACTGCATCACTATCAGATAGACCACGGTGGAGTAGAGAAAACCCACCAGGTCTATGGCCAGGGCGTAGACCGGGAACAGCAGAAGGCTGAGCAGCACCTCCCGGTATCGGGTGAAGAGGGCTCGCACGCTGCCCAGCCTCCAGCTGGGCAGCAGCGAGCCCTGTCCCTTCACCAGGAGGATGAAGCTGAAGATCGCCAGGCCGATCACGATGCCGCGGGGGAAGAACTCCGATCCCATCTGCTCGAACTGAGCGAAGGGCGGTTTCTTGAAGAAGTAGGTCTGCCAGTAGAACAGACCCGACATCACCAGCAGCACCAGACCGATCAGCCGATCCGACATGTTGACCCTCCCCTACTGGGCGCGCGGCTTCATACCGGTTTCCTGGATCACCTTCTTCATGTCCGCGTCCGTCTTCGCCAGGTACTGGGCATACTGCACGTGGTCCATGAAGTTGATCTTGCTGCCCATCTCGTCCTCGATCTTCTTCTTGAACTCCGGGTTCTCGGTCACCTTCTTCAGGGCCGCCTCGACCTTGGCGATGATCGCAGGAGGGGTGCCCTTAGGTGCAACCCATCCCCGGTTGGTGCCCCAGTTGAAGTTCAGCCCCTGCTCCTTGAAGGTTGGTACGTCGGGCGCCCTGGGATCGCGCTGTTCGTTGGCGTAGCCCAACAGCTTCACCCTCTTCGCCTTGTACTGCTCCAGGGCCGAGGAGAGGGGCGAGGCGCCGATGTCGATCTGCTTGCCCAGCAGCGCGGTGATCCGCTGGGCCGTGCCATCGTAGCCCACCGGCTTGAACTGCACGCCGCCGTTGTACATGATCATCCAGACGAACATCTGCGCGGTGGAGCCGAAGGTGACCCCGGCCGTGATCTGGCCGGGCCGCTTCTTGGCGTCGGCGATCAGCTCCTTCATGTTGTTCCACGGCTGGCTCGCCTCGGTCATCTGGAACTCGGGCGAGCTAACGATGTGGGCGATAGGCTCGAACGCGTCCCAATCGAAGTCGGCCATGCCGGTCCAGCGGGCGACCTGCACGTGGTCGTGGATGGAGAGAAGGGTGTAACCGTCGGGCTTCGCCCCCTTGGCCTGGCGGGTGCCGGTGACCCCGCTGGCGCCCGAGACGTTCTGAACCACTACGGGCTGGCCCAGCTCCTTGCCCATGAACTCGGCCACGACCCGCATCGGAACGTCGGTGTCACCGCCGGCCGCCCAGGGGACGACGAGGGTGATAGGCTGCTTGGGCCAGTCGGTGGTGGGCTGAACGGCGGCGGCCGTGGGAGCGGCGGCCTGCTGAGCAGGGGCAGCAGTCGGCGCAGCAGGGGCCGCAGGGGCGGCGGCCTTAGTGGGCTCCGGGGCCTTGGCTGCCGGTGCCGGCGCGGCGGAGGAACAGGCGACCGTGACGAAGATTACGAGCAGCAGGGTTGTGGCTGAGAGAACCGTCCTGAAGGCACGAACCATGGTCTACTCTCCCTTCTTTGCTCTGGAGCAACGACGCACGAGGGGAAGTCTCAATCATCAAGAGGCACCATGGATCCCGGGACAGTGAAGCGCCACAGAATTGTCCTCAGATGAGGCCCCGGCGGCCGGCCCAGGAAGAAGGTCCCAGACGCCGCAGGGTGAAGGTCACCACCTCCCCCCTCTTCCAGATAGCTGATTGGCCGGATTGTATACGGGCATGCAGGGTCCGTCAAGGAGCGCCTGGGACCGTCCGATTGAGGCAGAGTGAGAAACCGTGGCCTGCCACAGGATTCTGGCAGGGGCACTTACAGGGATCGCCCGACGCGGTGAAGGGCAACGGCCGGGGCGAACGGCAGATTCGTCCCTACATAGCAGATTCGTCCCTACACTGTAAAGAAATGTAAACCTATCCAGCACCCGGTTGCCCGCCGGGCGCTGCTCTCAGGGCTGGCCGTCGCCGGGCACGGGCTCCGACGGCGAACCGACGCCGTCGCCGGACTCGGGCGCGATCCCGACCGGCTCTGCGGGGATCGAGACCACCACGGCGGTGCCCTTGTCCACCTGGCTCTCCACCGCCACTTCACCGCCCATGGCATCGACCAACTGCTTCACGATAGAGAGCCCCAGGCCGGTCCCCGGTATGCATCGGGTCTGGCTCATCTCGCCCCGGAAGAAGGGGTCGAACATCCGCTCGAGATCCTCGGGCGGGATCCCGTACCCGGAATCGCTGACCTCGATCTTCAGCTTCTCTCCACCCACCGACACCCGCACCAGCACCGGCGACGGATCCTGAGAGAAGTTCAGGGCGTTCCGCACCAGCCTGACGACCACGGACTTCAGCTTGGCTCCATCCACCGTTACCGGCGGCAGCGGTTCCGCGACCTCCAGCAGCACCCGGTGTCCGTGAGTAGGTCCGCACGCATCGGCTATGGCCTCTCGAACCACAGCCGAAGTGTCGGACGGCTGGGTAGACAGCACCAACGAACCCGATTGCAGGTCGGCGAACTCGATGATGTCGTCCACTACCTCGGCCAGCCGCACCGAGCCCTGGTTCACAAGGCCCGCGACCTGGCGAAGCTGGTCCGGCTCGAACAGCCGCTGCATCAGCAGCTCGCTTCCCGCCTGAACGAAGCTGAGGGGGGTGCGCAGCTCGTGGGAGATGGTGGAGATGACCCGCGACTTGAGCTCGTTCAGATCCCGCAGGGCCGCGGCCTCGCTGGCCTGCCGGTGTTGGCGCTGGCTCCGGAGGGCCAGCCCAACGATGTCGGCCAACCCCCGCAGCAGATCCACCTCCTTGGCCGTGAAATCCTCGTCCGATCGAGATCTCACCACCACTATCTGTCCCACCACCTCGCCATCGATCGCAAGGGGCACCAGAGCCACCGACCGTATCTCCACGGAGACCAGATCCGCCTCCGCCCCCAGCTGATCGTGCTGCAACTCGCCCACCACCACCACGTCCAGACCGCTCAGCATGCTGGCTACCGCCGGGATCCGGTCGGGGGAAATGGGGGCCGAGGTGAATCGCTCCGCTTTCCGGCTTGCCGGGTTGCCCCGCCACTCCGGCTCGAACTCCCCCTTGTCCGGAGCCCACGACCACACGGAGCAGCGATCGCACTCCAGCAAGGTTGGCACGATCTCGACCATGGATCGGAAGAGACCCGACTGCTCGGTCTCCCTACCCAGGTCCCGGGCGACCTGCAGCAGTGTGCTGGAGGACTCGGCTTCCTGCTTCTGCAATCGGTAGCGTTGAGCGGACTCGATGGAGGACGCGGCCCAGTTGGCCAGCATGCTGAGGATCGAGAGGTCTTTCTGGTCGAAGGCGCCCTGTCGGTAGCTCTGGACGGAGATGAAGCCGAGGACCTTTCCGCCGATGCTCATCGGCGCCCCCATCCACGATAGGGGAATGGTGCCCCGCTCGAGCTCGAAGTTTCGCACCAGCAGCGGTCTTCCCGTGCGGACGATCACGTCGCTGAGACCATCTCCGAGCTCGCGGGTTTGGGGCACCTGTTTGACCCCACGCTCGACCACCATCTCGTAGGTGATCTGGTTGGGACCGGGCCCGCATAGAGCGATCGAGAAGGACTCGACGGGGAGAACCTTCGCCGCCTGCGCCCAGATCGCCTCAAAGACCCCGTCTGGTCCTTCTCCCAACTTCCACTCCAACCGGGGGTGTACACACACGTCTAGCAAGAAAGTAGCACTAGGAGCGAGATTCCACAAGGGCTATTAGTCCCCGAAGTGCCAGCGAGTATCCCTGGTGCCCGAGCCCGGATATCTGGCCCGTGACCACCTCCGACGTGATCGAGTGGTGCCGGAAGGGCTCACGAGTGTAGATGTTGGAGAGGTGCACTTCGATGACGGGAATCGATAGAAATGCCAGGGCGTCCCGCACCGCCACGCTGTAGTGACTGAACGCCGCCGGGTTGATGATCAGGCCATCCACGACGCCTTCAAGCTCGTGAAGATAGTCAATTATAGCCCCTTCGCTGTTACTCTGGAAGAACTGCAACTGGACACCCAGGGATCGGGCCCGCTCCGTTAGTCCAGCTTCGATCTCCGCCAGGGTAGTCGTTCCGTAGATCCCGGGCTGTCTCTTGCCCAGGACGTCCAAGTTGGGGCCATTAACCACCGCAATCTTCACCTTCCGCTCCTTCGTTCGCGACAGGGAGACAAGGTCGCCTCCCCATCACCCCGCCACCAACATCTCCAGTACCTGCTTCACCAGTTCGACGGGCACGTCCCGACGGATCACCACCCGGCCGATCCCCTCGGGGAGAACCCACGCCATCCGTCCCTGGCTCGCCTTCTTGTCCCGCAGCATGGCCTCCCACACCCGATCCAGGGCGACTTCCGGGCAGCGGGTTGGGAGATCCAGCCCGCTCAGCAGCGTCTCCTGCCGGCCGCCCACGGCGGCATCCACCATACCCAGCTCCGTCGTGATCCTGGCCGCGCCCACCATGCCGATGGCTACTGCCTCACCGTGGCGGTAGCGGGAGTATCCGGAGGCGGCCTCCACCCCATGGCCGATGGTGTGGCCGTAGTTGAGGATGGCGCGCAGGCCGGATTCCCTCTCGTCCGCCTGAACCACCTGCGCCTTCAGCCGCACGGTTCGGGCTACGATCTCCTCCATCGCTTCCGGCTCCGCCCGCAACAATCCCGCCCCCTGGGCCTCCAGTTGCTCGAAGAAAGGGGCATCCATGATGGCCGCCATCTTCACCACCTCACCCAGGGCCGCCGACAGCTCCCGAATTGGTAGAGAGGAGAGGGTGCCCGGGTCCGCCACCACCAGGGACGGCGGATAGAAGGAGCCGATCAGGTTCTTTCCCCGAGGGTGGTTGACGGCCACCTTGCCACCCACGCTGGAATCCACCTGGGCCAGCAGGCTGGTAGGCAGCTGCACCAGCCGCACCCCCCGGAGCAGGGTGGCAGCGACGAAGCCCGCCAGGTCCCCCACCACGCCGCCGCCCAGCGCCAGCACCAGGTCGCGCCGCTCGGTGCCCAGGTCGATCATCCAATCGTAGAGACGCGCCGCCATCCCCAGCGACTTGCTGGTCTCCCCCGACGGGACCAGGAAGGAGGCGACGGCGAAGCCATCGGCCCGGAGCCTTTCCTCCAGCTCCGGACCGTAGAGCCGGTGCACCGCCTCGTCCGCCACCAGCCGAACGGCCCCCTCCAGGCCTGACTCTCTCAGCAGCCGGCCGGCGAAGGGGAGCAGCCCCCGCCCGACCAACACCCGATACCGGCCGGCCGTCGCCTCGATAGGAATAGAGATCATGGCTCCCTCGCTACCCCGGTCGACCGACCGTCCAGCGCCGTCTCGAGGGCCGCGGCGACCCTTGCGACCGCCCCCTCCGGCTCCATCTCCTCGGTGGACACCGTCAGGTGGGCGGTCTCTCGATAGATGGGATCCCTGACTGCCTTCAACGCCGCGATCCGCTCCCTGCCCCCCGTCCCCAACATTGGCCGGGGCTCCTCTTCGGCGGCCCGGGCCAGCCTACGGTACAGGGTATCGACCCCCGCCTCCAGGAGCACCACCAGGTTGCCCTCCCTCACGATCTCGCGGCTGCCCGGATCCACCACGGCCCCGCCACCCACGGCCACGACCCTGCGGGTCCCTCGGAGCGCCTCCCTCACGGCCTCGCCTTCGAGCTGCCGAAAGGCGGCCTCGCCCTCCCGAGCGAAGATCTCGTGGATCCGCCGACCGGCCTGCCGTTCTACCTCGACGTCGGTATCAACGAACTGCCAGCCCAAATGTTGCGCCAGAAGCCGCCCAACCGCCGATTTGCCGCTGCCGCTGAAACCGATCAGCACCACGTTCATCGTGTACTACTCCGAAAGACACTCGGTTGGGGGCGATCCCGGCGATCGCCCCGAGGCGGCCAGGTATCCCCGATAGTTGCGGTCGATCTCCTCCACCGAGTCGCCGCCGAACTTCTCCAGGAAGGCATCGGCCAGCACCAGGGCCACCATGGCCTCGCCCACGACGCCCGCCGCGGGGACCACGCACACGTCGCTCCGCTCGATGGTCGCTGCCACCGGCCGCTTCGTCACCAGGTCTACCGATGGGAGCGGCTGCATCAGGGTGGGTATCGGCTTGGCCGCGCAGCGCACCACGAAGGGCTCTCCGTTGCTCGTGCCCCCTTCGATGCCGCCGGCGTTGTTCCCCTGCCGCACCCATCCTTCCTCTGGGTCGTGCCGGATCACGTCGTGGAAGCCGCTTCCTCGCAGCACAGCGCCGCCGAAGCCGGCCCCCACCTCGAAGCCCTTGACCGAGTTGATGCTCATCAACGCCTCGCCCAGCCGGGCGCTCAGCTTCCGATCCCACTGCACGTGGCTCCCCAGGCCGGCCGGCACCCCGTAGACCACCACCTGGAAGACCCCACCCAGGGTGTCGCCCGCCCGCCGGGCCTCGTCGATTGCCTGCACCATCGCCTCGCCCGCCGCGGGGTCACCGCACCGCACCGGCGATGCCTCCACCGCCTCCCAGTATCGCTCGGCCCTCTCCCCCCAGGCCCCCCGCCGGTCGGTGCCGACCCACCCAGGTACCTCGGCCGCCACCCCACCGATGGCCACGGTCTCGCTCCGCAGCTCGATGCCGAAGTGGCCGAGCAGCGTCCGGGCGATGGCCGCCAGGGCAACCCGCGCGGCGGTCTCACGGGCGCTGGCCCTCTCCAGCACGTTCCGCACGTCCTGGTGGCCGTACTTGAGCGCTCCGGGTAGGTCGGCGTGCCCGGGCCGGAGGCGGGTCACCGCCTCCACCGGCTGCTCCGGGGGCTCCACGCCCATCCGCCCCGTCCAGTTGGCCCAGTCACGGTTCGGGATCAGAAGGCCTATGGGACTCCCCAGGGTGAGCCCGTGGCGCACGCCGGAGAGCAGCTGCACCCGGTCCTTCTCGATCTTCATCCGCCCGCCGCGGCCGTGGCCCCCTTGCCGGCGCCGAAGCTGCAGGTCGATCTCCTCGGGCGCCAGGGGCAGCCCGGCAGGCATGCCGTCCAGGATCCCCACCAGCGCCTGCCCGTGGGACTCCCCAGCCGTGAGCAGCCTCAGCACCCTAAGCATCATCGAGCCTCCTTCCCTCGCCCTCAGGGAGAGGCGTGGACCGGCCGGAGGGCAGATCCACGGGGTGAGGGTGCCGATGGCTGACGGCCGGCGGCTGATGGCTCTCGACCAGGGCCCGCTCCGCCGCGTCCTGCATGGCCTCCACCGGCGCCTTATGGCCGGTCCACAGCTCGAAGGCGGCGGCGCCCTGGTAGACCAGCATCGGGAGGCCGTCCAGTGTCCGGGCACCCCGCAGCGCGGCCTCCCGCAGCAGTCGGGTAGGTCGAGGATTGTAGATCAGATCCACTGCCAATATGCCCTCAGGAATCAATTCGGCAGGAAGCGGCGTTTCGTGAACGGCTAACCCCACCGAGGTTGCGTTTACCAGCAATCCAGCCCCGGCCAGCCCCATCGCCACCGCCGCCGGGTCCCACGGCTCCACCGCTACCTCGGTGTCCCACTGCCACGCCCGGGCCGAGGCCGCCAGCCGCTGCGCCCGCTCCCGGTGCCGGTTGTGCAGGCTCACCCTCGCGGCTCCGGCCCGGCAGAGTGCCCACACCACGGCCCGGGCGGCTCCCCCTGCGCCCAGCACCACTACCTTCCGGCCCCGCGGGTCGAACCGCCCCCGCTCTCGGAGGGCCTGGAGGAAGCCTATCCCGTCGGTATTGTACCCGACCAGCCGCTCCTGGGAGACCACGATGGTGTTGACCGCGCCGATGGCCTCCGCCTCGGGGGACAGCCCATCCAGTAGCGGGATCACCGCCTCCTTGTGGGGGACCGTCACGTTGATGCCCAGCCAGTCTCCGCTCCTGAGGTCCGAGACGAAGGCCGGTAGGCCGGCGGGGACCACCTCACGACGATCGTAGGTCGCCTGGACGCCGCAGGCCTCCAGGGCAGCCCCGTGGAGGGCCGGAGAGAGGCTGTGAGATATGGGGTAGCCGATCACAGCCAGCTGCTTCACGCCTGACCTCCCCGGGAGAGGCACTCCAGGTCCTTCCAGAAGCCGGGATAGGAGACCTCCGCCACCTCGGCCCCCTCGATGGCCGTCTCGCCCTGGGCCACCAGTCCGGCCACCGCCATGGCCATCGCCATCCGGTGGTCGCCGTAGCTGAGGCAGCGGTCGCCCCGGAGGCTCCGTCCCCCGCGCACCACCAGCCCGTCGGACAGCTCCTGCACGTCGGCTCCCAGCCTGGCCAGCTCCGTCGACATGGCTCGCACCCGATCGGTCTCCTTCACTCTCAGCTCTGCAGCGTCGCTGAAGCGGGTCTCGCCCTCGGCGAAGGCCGCCGCCACCGCCAGCACCGGTATCTCGTCGATCAGTCGAGGGATCAGCGCACCTCCGACCTGCGCCCCCCGCAGATGGCTGGATCTGGCCACCAGGTCGGCCACGGGCTCGCCACCCCGCTCTCCCCTGGGAACCACCTCCAGGTCGGCGCCCATGGCGCGGAGCACCTCCAGAACCCCCGTCCGGCCGGGGTTGATCCCCACATCCCTGACGGTGATCTCCGCGTCGGGATGGATGGCCGCGGCCACCAGCCAGAAGGCGGCCGAGGAGATGTCCCCCGGCACCTGCACGCTCAAGACGGTAAGGGGGTCCCCCGGCGTCAGGGTGATGGCGCCGCCGGCCGGGGAGATGCGAGCCCCCTGGGCCGCCAGCATCCGCTCCGTGTGATCGCGCGAGGGCTGAGGCTCCCGCAGCACCGTGGGGCCCTCGGCGCAGAGGCCGGCCAGCAGCAGGGCCGACTTCAGCTGGGCGCTGGCCACCGGGAGATTGTACTCTATTCCCTTGAGAAACCCTCCCCGCACGGCTATCGGCGGCAGGGAATCGTCGCGCCGCGCCCACAGCTGGGCTCCCATCCTCCTGAGGGGCTCAATCACCCTCCTCATGGGGCGGGAGCGCAGGGAGCTGTCGCCGGTGAGGATGGAGAGAAAGGGCTGTCCGGCAAGCAGCCCCGCCAGGAGCCGCATGGCCGTGCCGGAGTTCCCCGCATCCAGAAGGTCCTCGGGCTCCCGCAGCCCCTGCAGCCCAACGCCCACGACCCGCAGTGCACCGTCCCCCAGGGTCTCGATGGTGACACCCAGGGCCCGCAGGCAGCGAAGGGTGGAGAGGCAGTCGGCGCCGGGGCCCAGGTTCGAGACGGTAGCCTCCCCCTCGGCGATGGCGTTCAGCATCAGGGCCCGGTGGGAGATAGACTTGTCCCCGGGAACCCGAAGCTCGCCCCGCAGCCGCCGGGCCGGTTTCACCACGATCATGCCGGCACCACCGTGGCGCCCACTCTGTCGGGCAGCTTTCGGCCCACGGCCGACCCCACCACCCGGAGCGAGTCCATCAGCTCGACGAAGTTGGGCAGGTTCAGCGACTGGGGTCCGTCCGAGGCAGCCGTATCCGGCGAGGGATGAACCTCGACCAGCACCCCGTCGGCGCCCGCGGCCGCCGCCGCCAGGGCCATCGGCTTCACCAGGTACCATTTCCCCGTGCCGTGGCTGGGGTCCACGATCACCGGCAGGTGACTGAGCCGCTTGACCACCGGCACGGCGCTCAGGTCCAGGGTGTTCCGCACGGCCGTCTCGAAGGTTCGGATCCCACGCTCGCACAGGATCACCTCGAAATTGCCGGAGGCCATGACGTACTCCGCCGCCATCAGCCACTCCTCGATGGTGGCCGCCATGCCCCGCTTCAGCAACACCGGCTTGTCGACCTTGCCCACCTCTCGCAGGAGAGGGAAGTTCTGCATGCTGCGGGTGCCGATCTGGAGGATGTCGGAATGCTCGGCCACGACCTGCACCTGGTCCGGCTCCATCACCTCGGTGATTATCTTGAGGCCGGTGCGTTCCCGCACCTCCGCCAGGATCCGCAGCCCCGCTTCCCCCATGCCCTGGAAGGAGTAGGGCGAGCTGCGCGGCTTGAAGGCACCCCCTCGCAGCACCCTGGCCCCCGCCGCTTTGACGGCCAGAGCCGTCTCCATCATCTGGTCGAGGCTCTCCACCGAGCAGGGTCCGGCCATCACCACCAGCTCCTGCCCGCCGATCTCCAGGTCGCCCACCCGGATCACGCTGTCGAAGGGCTTGAACTCCCGGCTGGCCAGCTTGTACGGTTTGCTGATGGGGGTGACCCTCTCCACCCCCGGGAGCATTTCCAACTGCTCCCCCAGTTGTGGCTCGAAGCGTGTGCCGATCACCCCTATCACGGTTCGCTCCTCTCCTCCAGACCGGTGGCCTTGCAGCCCCTTACTCTCCAAGCGCGTCAGGACTCCCTGGATCTGCACATCGTCCGCATGTCTCGACATGATTACGATCATGGCGGGTTCCCTCTCCTTTCCGGCGGTGTTGCTCGGTGCAAGCGGTGTTGCTCGGTGCAAAAAGAAGGAGCAGAGGATTTCTCCTCTGCTCCTTCGGCATGACGGGGTCTGGGGGTTCCTATCGGCTAAGGAGCCCCGTCATGCCGGCTCTTAAAGTAGTACCAGGCGTACCAGATGGTGGGTATCATCGGTCCTTCAATTGGACGAGCTGCCGGGTTGACCCCGGGCAGGTTAGGTGGCAGTATACGGAGGTTCCATGCTCCTGTCAACAGTTGAACCTCTCGAGCTGTAGAAACAACTACTTGACGCCTCCCTTCGGCCGATGATATAAAGGCCGGAGATTGCCGCTAGCCTCATCCGCCTCCGCGAGGTTGGCTTGTGCCCCTTCACCGTGATGCCGCTGCTGTAGTGGCCACTCCCGTCTGCACTGTGTCCTGTGGCTCGGGACACGCCGCCCATCCGGTGAGCCTGGAGGTGTGAGAGGGCATCCAGGGCATTGCCCAGCCACTGCACTACGAGCCCAATTCCCTCGAAATGGTCCGCATGACAGAAGGGTTCTCCCACGGGATACGAGACACCATTTTATGGAGGTCGGACAGTGTCATTGGAGAGTGAGAAGTGGCGCATTTCCCGCCGGGCCTTCCTTCGCGTGGCCGCCCTTGCTTCGGGCAGCGTCGCCCTGTCAGCCTGCGGTGCTCCCAGTACGCCGGCTCCCAGCGCTGCTAGCACGCCCGGTGCTGCTGCCGCACCGGCAGCCGCGGCACCTCAGAAGGGCGGCACCCTGCGGGCGGCGATCATCGGCGAACCTCCCTCCCTGGACCCCCACTGGACCACAGCCAACGTGAGCACCGAGGTCGTCTGCCACATCTGCGAAACCCTCTTCACCCTCGACGAAAAACTGAATGCCACTCCGCTGCTGGCCGAGTCCCTGGAAACCTCCCAGGACGGTCTGACCAACACCGTCAAGCTGCGCAAGGGCATCCGTTTCCACAACGGCAAAGAGATGACCGCGGAGGACGTCGAGGCCTCGCTGCTCCGCTGGAGCAAGCTATCCGGCCAGGGGAAGATGCTGTTCCAGCGGCTGGACAGCTTGACCAAGCCCGACCCGTACACCATGGTCTTCAAGATGAAGACCGCCTACGCCGTCTTCGATTCGGTGCTCAACTTCCGCTCCCAGGCGGCGGCCATCATGCCGAAGGAAGAGGTGGAGGCGGCGACGGAGAAGAACCAGATCACCAAGCCCATCGGCACCGGCCCCTACAAGTTCGTGGAGTGGCAGAAGGATCGCTTCGTTCGGCTCGCTCGCTTCGAGAACTACCACAATGGCATCGGGGACAAGCCAAATGGGGCCGGCGGCAAGCGTTCCGTCTACCTGGACGAAATCAACTTCATGCCGGTGCCAGACCAGTCGGTGCGTGTGGCCGGTATTCAGTCGGGTGACTACGACTACGCCGAAGGCATCAACCCCGACCAGTTCGCACTGTTGAAAGACTCCAAGACCGTGACCACGATAGTGGGCATTCCTACCAAGTGCCCTACCCACTACATCAACAAGAAGTCGCCGGTCATGGGAGACGTCAAGCTGCGGCAGGCCATGATGGCTGTCATCGACCCGGGTGCGGCTCTGAAGGCGGGCTGGGGCTCGACCGACTTCTACCGCGTGAGCGGAGCGTTGATGCCGAAAGAGGGACCCTGGTATACCGAAGTAGCCACCGACAAGTTCAACGTGAAGAACGTGGATCTGGCCAAGCAGCTGCTGGGTCAATCCAAGTACAAGGGCGAGACCATCCGCTACCTGACCACCCAGGAGTATCCCAACATGTACCAGGAAGCGGTGGTGTTGAACCAGAGCTTCCAGGCCCTCGGGCTGAACACGAAGCTCGAGGTGATAGACTGGGCTTCCCTGATATCCCGCAGAGCCAAGCCCGAGGAATGGGAACTGTTCGTGACCTGGAACGGCTACTATACCGACCCTTCCCTCATGGACTGGATGAACCCGGACTACCCCGGCTGGTGGAGCAACCCCGAGATCGACGCGCTGCGCAACAAGCTATTGCAGACCACCGACCAGAAGACACGATTTGCCATCTTCGAGGATGTACAGCGCCTCTTCTACGAGCAGATACCCATACTGAAGCTGGGCGACGTGCGAGACCTGTGGCTCACCAGCCCCAAGTTGAAAGGGATCGGGACCTATCCGACACCCTACTTCTGGAACGCCTACTTAACCAAGTGAATCGGCCCTAAGGAGTAGCTGTGGGCACGCAGATACTTCGTCGTTTGGTAGCACTGGTGCCAGTGCTGGTGGTGGTTGGCATCGTCGTCTTCCTGCTGGTGCACGTGGCCCCGGGTGACCCCGCCGCCGTGATGGCCGGCAACGAGGCAACGCCTGAGCGGATAGCGCAGCTGCGCCACGATATGGGCCTCGACCGACCGGTATGGGAACAGTTCGTCTCATGGGTATCAGACGTAGCGCACGGAGACCTGGGGGAATCCTTCTTCCTGAACCAGCCGGTCTCGGAGTCGCTGGTGCAGCGGATGGAGCCCACGGGTCTCCTTACCCTGTACGCGCTGCTGTTCTCCATCATCATCGGCCTGCCGGCGGGCATCATCGCCGCCCTGAAGCGAAACTCCTGGATCGACCGGCTGACCATGGTGACGGCGCTGGGAGGGGTCTGCATCCCCTCCTTCTGGCTCGGTATCCTGCTCATCCTATCCTTTGCCGTCTGGCTGCGGGTGCTGCCGGCCGCAGGCTACGTCTCCTTCCTGCAGGACCCGCTGGAGAACTTCCGCTACCTGCTGATGCCGGCTTTTTCCCTGGGTCTGCAGTCGGCCGCGCTCCTCGCTCGAGTCGTGCGTTCCAGCATGCTGGAGGTGCTGCACGAGGACTACGTGCGCACGGCCAGAGCCAAGGGGCTGCGGGATCGCGTCGTGCTGGTCCGCCACGCCCTCCCCAACGCCATGATTCCGGCGTTGACGGTCATCGGCAACTCCCTGGGCACACTGCTGGGAGGGGCGGTGGTAACGGAACAGGTGTTCAACACACCGGGGGTAGGCCGGCTGGTAGTGGTGAGCGTGCTGCGGCGGGACTTTCCCGTCATACAGGGCGCGGTGCTGACCATCGCTGTGGTGTACGTGCTGGTGAACCTGGCAGTAGATATCGCCTACGCCTTCGCCGACCCTCGTATTCGAGAGCAAAACCGATGATGCAGGCAGATGGTCTGGTCCTCCGCCTCTCTCCATCGTCTTCGTCCCGCTCCTCGCCCTGGCATTGGGTCTGGCTCCTGTCTCGTGATTCGGGCGCGGTCCTGGGTAGCATCATCCTGGTGTTGATGACCATCCTGGGCCTCGTCGGTCCCTACCTGACGGGCTGGGACGTCCTCAAAGTGGACCCCATGAACCGTCTGCTTCCGCCGTCGGGCAGCCATTGGCTGGGGACGGACGGCTTCGGACGGGACATGCTCACCCGCGTGCTCTACGGGGCGCGCATCTCGCTCCTGGTGGGGTTGGCGACGATGATCGGCTCGACTGTGCTGGGAACCGCCGTCGGCCTCATCGCCGGGTACTTCAAGAGCATCGACGGCTTCATCATGCGGGTGATGGACGGCTTCATGGCCTTTCCCAGCATCCTCCTGGCCATCGCCATCATGGCCAGCCTTGGCCCCCGCACAGAGAACGTGATTGCGGCCCTGACGGTAGTCTACCTACCACGCATTGCCAGACTGGTACGGGGCCAGGTACTGGTGGTGCGGCAGCTGCTGTACGTGGAGGCAGCGCACGCTCTGGGAGCGGGCAGTTGGCGCATCCTCCTGCTGCACACGCTGCCCAACTGCGTCTCGCCCCTCATCGTGCAGGGAAGCTTCACATTCGCCTTCGCCGTCATCAGCGAGGCCTCGTTGTCCTACCTCGGGACCGGCGTACCACCCGAGTTACCCACCTGGGGCAACATGCTGCACGAGGGGGTGCCGCTGATGGCGGCGGCCTGGTGGATGTCGGTCTTCCCGGGCATCGCCATCGCCGTCACCGTGCTCGGCCTGAACCAACTGGGTGACGGCCTGAGGGACTCCCTCGACCCTCGCATCCAGGAGCGCTGACCGTTTCCGCGCTTATCACTACGCATTCTAAGTGGGAGACAACGCATGAACAGCTGTGCAGGCAACGTAGGGCAATCCAAGTGGGACTTGGACACCCCGGCGCTGCTGATAGATCTGCCGGCGATGGAGCGCAACATCGCCCGAATGAACGCGTTCTTCGCCGATAAGAAGGCGAAGTTGCGCCCCCACGCCAAGACGCACAAGTGTCCGACCATATCCCACAAGCAGCTAGAGGCTGGCAACGCGGTGGGGATTACCTGCGCCAAGCTGGGCGAGGCTGAAGTGCTCGCGGCGGCAGGCATCAAGGACATCCTGATCGCCAACCAGATAGTAGGGCCGCAGAAGACAGCCCGCTTGGTGGGTCTGGCCCACCAGGCCAACGTGATGGTAGCCGTGGACGACCCCGTCAACGTGGAGCAGCTGTCGGCGGCAGCGGTGGATGCCGGGGTGCGGCTCCGGGTGCTGGTGGAGGTCAACATAGGCATGAACCGCTGCGGCGTGGAGCCGGGCGAGCCGGCCCTGGCACTGGCCCGCAAGGTCGCCGAGGCCAGGGGCCTGCGCTTCATGGGTCTGCAGGGCTACGAGGGCCACCTGGTCATGCACCCGAACCTGGATGAGCGCCGCCAGCGAACGCTGGCCGCCATGAAGTCGCTGGTGGATACGCGGCGCCTCATCGAGGGAGCAGGTCTGGAGGTGGCGATCGTCGGCGGTGGGGGCACGGGTACCTACGACATCACCGGCACGGTGGAGGGCGTGGACGAAGTCCAGGCAGGCTCCTACGTTTTCAACGACGTGACATACCGGTCCGTGGGCGCGCACTTCGACTGCGCGCTGACGGTATTGGCCACGGTCATCAGCCGACCTACCCCAACGCTGGCGATCACGGACGCCGGGCACAAGGTGCTGACCAGCGAATTCGGTCTGCCGGAGATAAGGGGGATCGAGGGCGCTTCGCTGACTCGCCTCTCGGAGGAGCACGGCAAGGTGGAGTTCGAGGCGCCGAACCGCGAGCTGCGGCCGGGCGACAAGGTGGAGTTCATCCCCAGCCACGGCTGCACGACCATAAACCTCTTCGACTGCTACCACGCCGTCCGCGACGACCGGCTCGAGGCCGTCTGGGACATCGCCGGTCGCGGCAAGTCGCGCTAGATTGCCGCAGCTTCGATGTTGAAAGGTGACGCCGGCATGGCTCGTGTACTGCGTCTCGGCGAACTCACCCGCGAGGATGTGCGGGAGCTAGCGCCCCGCACCACTATCATTCTTCCGACCGCCTCCACGGAGCAGCACGGACCCCATCTGCCGCTCAACACCGACACCGCTCTGGGGGAAGCCGTGGCGATGAGGGCAGCAGAGATGGCCGCGACCGAGGTGCCGGTGGTAGTGGCGCCGGTGCTGGCCCTGGGCAACTCCGGCCACCACCTCTTTTCCTGTGCCCTCTCCCTCAGGAGCACCACCTACCTGGCCGTCTTGAACGATGTGGCCGACAGTCTGGTGGCCGGCGGCTTCAAGCGTATCTTCGTCCTCAACTCTCATGGAGGCAACGCGGAGTGCGTGAAGCTGATGGCGAAGGAGCTGGTACTTCGCCACCAGGTTGCTGTAGCCGTCGGTGCCTATTGGGAGCTGGCAGAAGCGGCCATCCTGAAGGCCGGTGGCGAGGAGATCGGCCGGCTCCCGGGACACTCCGGCGGCTTCGAGACTTCGATGATGATGGCGGTGGCTCCAGAGCTGGTGCGCCGGGACAGGATGCCGTTGAAGGAGGTCCAACCGCCTGCGATATGGGCCCGGGGCGTGGCCAAGGGACTGGTGGTGCAGAAAAGCGGCGAGTGGGAGCGGATCGGCGGATACACCGACGCTCCCCTGCGGGCCTCATCCGAGGCGGGCAAGACACTGCTGGAAGTCATCAGCCGAGCCGTGGCCGACGCCATAGTGGGTTTCCATCGGACAGCTTACAACTGATCCATTCGCCCCAGGGTCCGACGCCACGAAGACGCCGCCGCCACCGGGCACCACGGTAGCGTACGAGCAATCTTGGAGGGTTATCCATGAGCCTGGACCTCATATTCCGCGGAGGCATGGTGTTCGACGGGACCGGTACGCCCGGAAGGAAGATGGACGTCGGCCTGAAGGACGGACGGATCGCGGCTGTGGGCGATCGGGCAGCCGGCGAAACCGCCAATCGAGTGGTGGATGCCGGAGGCCTCGCCCTGGCACCCGGCTTCATAGACATGCACACACACTCCGACCTCACCCTTCCCGCTTTTCCGACTGCCCTACACTCTGTGACCCGAGGGGTCACGAGCGAGGTGGTCGGGAACTGCGGCTTCTCCCCGGCGCCGGTCTCGGGTGACCCCGCGCTGGCCGCGCAATTGCGCGGTTTCGTGAGCGGGTTCGGCCCGAATCTCGACTGGAGTTGGACCAGCTTCGGCTCCTTCCTGGATCGGCTGGATGCCGCGCGGCCGGCCGTCAACATCGTGCCCCTGGTCGGGCATGGGGCGCTGCGGATCGCGGTGATGGGCATGGAGGATCGTAAGGCCACGCAGGCGGAGCAGGACGCGATGCGCGCCGAGCTGGCCGACGCCCTGAAGGCCGGCGCCTGGGGCATGAGCAGCGGGCTTGCCTACGTGCCCGGCATCTTCGCGGATGTCGACGAGATTGCCCACGTGGCCGCCGCTCTCCAACCGGCCGACGGACTCTACGCGACCCACATGCGCGACGAAGGCGATGCCATCCTGCCAGGGATCGATGAGGCACTGGCGGTAGGTGAACGGTTGAACGTCCGGGTGGAGATTTCGCACTTGAAGGCTGTGGGCCGCCAGAACCACGGCAAGGCCGCGGATGCCCTGGGACGAATCGGGATGGCACGCGATCGCGGAGTGAGGGTCTGGTGCGATGTCTATCCCTACACAGCCGGCAGCACCTACCTCAGCCAGTTGCTCCCCGCCTGGGCCATGGAGGGTGGGATCGAAGCGATGATCGCTCGGCTGCGCTCATCGGAAGCCAGGGCTCGCATCCGAACTGAGATGGAGTCGGGGGTACCCGGGTGGAGCGGCCGGCTGAGGGCAGCCGGCGGCTGGCACAACGTCATGATCGCCAACGTGGGACACCCGGAGCTGCGATGGGCCGAGGGACGGCGAGTGACAGAGCTCGCCCAGGCGAGAGGAGTGGATCCCGCGGATCTAGCGATCGATCTGCTGATCCAGGACCGGGGCGCTACCGTCATGATCATCTTCCTGATGGATGAGGCCGACGTGCGGACGATCCTGAGAGACCCGGGATGTGCCATCGGTTCCGACCAGCTCGGGGTTACGAGCGCCGATAAGCGGGTCCACCCCCGCGCCTACGGCACCTCTGCCCGTTTGCTTGGCTGGGCGGTGCGTGATACCGGCATCATGCCGATGGAGGAGGCTGTGCGGAAGATGACGGGATTGCCCGCGGAGATCCTGGGAATTTCGGACCGTGGACGTGTGGCCCCAGGCATGGTGGCCGATCTGGTCGTCTTCGACCCGGCGACGGTGCGCGACGAGGCGACCTACGAGCAGCCCACCCGTCTTGCCTCGGGTATCGAGTACGTCTTGATCGGTGGGGATTTCGCCATCGACCGAGGAGTCCCGGCTGATCTCCGTCTCGGCCGCGTGCTGCGCCGCTAGTGTTATAATCCATAATTATGATGGAAGCCGATACCCGCTCCGAGAACCGACCGCGCATCCTCGTCGTAGACGACGACCGCAAGATCACGGGGGCCCTCCGGCGAAGTCTCGCCTACGAGGGCTACACCGTCGACGTGGCCAACAGCGGCGCCGAGGCCCTGACATTAGCCAGGGAAACCCGGCCGCAACTGGTGGTGCTCGACATCATGATGCCGGGCATCGACGGGATGGACGTGTGCCGCCTCCTGCGCCGGACCGACGACGTCCCCATCCTGATGCTGACGGCCAAGGACGAGGTGTCGGACCGGGTTGCCGGACTGGATGCCGGGGCCGACGACTACCTGGTCAAGCCCTTCGCCTTCGAGGAGCTGCTGGCGCGCACTCGGGCACTGCTGCGGCGGCGAGAACCGCGGCACCACACGGAGCTCTGTTTCCAGGACCTCTGTCTGGACACCCGTTCCCGAACGGCGCACCGAGCCGATCGCAAGATCGATCTGACCACCACCGAGTACAAGCTGCTGGAGTTCTTCATCAACCGGCCCGGCGAGGTGGTGTCCAGGCACACCATCCTCGAGAAGGTGTGGGGCTACGATTTCGAGGGCGAATCCAACGTCCTGGAAGTCTACATCCGCTACATCCGGACCAAACTGGAGGGCGGCGGCGAGCCTCGCCTGATCCACACCATCCGGGGTGCTGGATACGTCCTGAGGGAGTGACCTCGTGTCCATCCGCCTCCGCCTGGCCCTGTGGTACACGGGCTTCCTGGCCCTCACGTTCCTTGTCTTTGCCCCCCTGGTGTACTTCACCCTGGAGGGGAAGCTGCTGTCGGAGACCGACCGCTGGCTCGCCCCTTTCAGCGAACACGTGCTCCACGGTCTGAGCAGCGACCCATCGGCACCCCTATCCGTGCCGGATGGGGCACTGGAGCCCTTCGCTTCCCCCGGGGTATTCGTGGAGCTGCTGGATCCCAACGGTCGGGCCGTCGCCCGCTCCTCCAACCTGGCGGGTGAGGCCATCCCGGTGCCCGACGGCTCCTTCGCCTCGGCCTGGTGGGGAACGCCCACCAGCTTCACCGCAACCGTCGGCGGCCGGCGCTATCGGGCCCTGCTGGCCCCGATCCCCGGTGGCAGCGAGCCCAAGGGCTTCGTTCTGGTGGTTAGCTCCCTGCTGCAGACGGACGACGCCCTGGCCAGGATCAGGGTCCTGCTGCTGGCCGGCAACGGCCTGGGGATGCTGCTGGCCGTGGGAGTGGGCTGGCTGATCGCCCGCAACGGTCTCCGCCCCATAGAAGAGATCACCGAGACCGCCCGCGCCATCGCCCTCTCCCAGGGACTGGGTCGACGGCTGAAGGTGGGGAAAGCCCGGGACGAGGTGGGCCGTCTGGCCGTCACTTTGAACGAGATGCTGGCGAGTCTCGACACCGCCTACGAGGCCCAGCGCCGGTTCGTCTCCGATGCCTCCCACGAGCTGCGCTCCCCGCTAACCTCCATCCGGAGCAACATCGAGTTCCTCAAACGCGCCCTGGATGCCCCCATGGAGGATCGGGCCGAGGCCCTGGCCGACGTGGCGGCGGAGGTGGAGCGCATGAGCCACCTGACCTCGGACCTCTTGCTGCTGGCGAAGGCCGATGCCGGCCACAAGATTGAGATGGACCGGGTTGCCCTGGGGGATCTCCTGGCGGAGACCCACCGCCAGAGACAGGGCACCACGGGCGGCACCGCCCTCGAGTTGGGACCCGTCGAACCCGTGGCGGTCCTGGGTAACGCCACCTGGCTGAAGCAGCTGCTGCTGATACTCCTGGACAACGCCCAGAAGTACACCCCCCAGGGCGGCCGCATCACCATCTCACTGGCGCGACAGGGCGATCTGGCGAGGATCCGGGTCGAGGACACCGGCATCGGCGTCGCTGCCGAGGATCTCCCCCACATCTTCGAGAGGTTCTACCGAGCCGACAAGGCCCGGGCCCGTGACGAGGGCGGAACCGGCCTGGGGCTGGCCATCGCCCGCTGGATCGTGGAGGAGCACGGCGGAGAGATCGAGGCTCACAGCGAGCCGGGCGAAGGCACGACCTTCACGGTGCGGCTGCCGGCGATCTAAACTCTTATCCTCGTCTCATGTTTCCCTCAGCCTGGTCTAATCTTCGCCCGCTATGATTGTGAACGCAGACACGAGGTGGATACTGGCATGGAGTTGGTCGTTCTCGCCACCCTGCTCGGCCTCTCCGCGGTGGTAGCGCTCCTTCTCTTCAGGTCGAAGAGCCGGCGCCGACACCAGGCTCGCCTGGCTTCGGACGGCGTGCAGGAGATGGAGATCGTGGTGTTGGAGGGCTACACCCCTAACGTGGCTATCGTCCGCGAGGGCATCCCAGTGAGGCTGAAGTTCACCCGGCTCGAGGACAACGACTGTTCCAGCCGCGTCGTCTTCTCCGACTTCAAGGTAGATAGACGGCTTCCGCCCTACAGGACCACGGTGGTGGAGTTCCTGCCGCCGGCCAGTGGTGAGTACCTGTTCACCTCGGACATGGGAATGTACCGGGGCAGACTGATCGTCGAGCCCGCGGCTCGCCGCCCTCGCTGGTTGCCCTGGTAGTCAGGGGAGAAGTGCCGATGCTGACAGAGGACTCCGTTGGAACCCGCCGACCCATCACCCGAGTTGCCGGGCGGCTCGCAGGCCGCCGACGATCCCGGGTCAGGGCTCGGTTCCTGATAGCCGGGCTGGTGATCGTGGCCGCCATCGGCTACATGATCTACGCCGCCACCCAGAGTGGCTCTGAGTACTTCGTCACCACCAGCGAGCTTACGGCCATGGGGGCGAAGGCGATCGACCAGCCTACCAAGCTGGGGGGTCGGGTTGTGGAAGGCTCCGTCCAACGGGACAAGGGAGCCAACACCATCGCTTTTAGCGTCACAGACGGCAACCAGACCCTACCCATCAGCTACAAGGGGGTCGTGCCCGATAGCTTTCAGGAAGGGGTCGACGTGATAGTGGAGGGCAAACTGGGAGCCGATGGGGGGTTCCAGGCCACATCCCTGATGGCTAAGTGCGCCTCCAAGTACGTGCCGGCCAACACCCAGTAGACTAGCTGCACCTCCCTCCTGGGGCCGCGAACGGCGGGACGAAACCTTCGCGGCCCCATCCAGATTCTGCGTGACAGGTAGGAGCCGGCTCCTGCCGGCGATCAGATCCCGCGCGGCGCTGGCGCGGGCCCGAAAGCGAGGAAAGCTGGACCACATGGCAGAAATCGGACGGATTTCCCTGGTTGTCGCCTTCGTCGTCACCGCTTACCTGACTGTGGCTTCGGCCTTCGGCATCGCCCGCCGCCAGGCCGACCTACTGGCCAGCGCCAGGAACGGCGTATACGCGACTGCCGCTTTGGTCTCCCTGGCATGGGGCACGCTGCTGTACGCCTTCGCCACCCACGACTTCACCCTCCAAAGCGTCGCCCACTACAACAGTCGCGACATCGACCTGGCCTACAGCCTCTCGGGCGCCTACGCCAGCCAGGAGGGCTCCCTGTTGATGTGGGCCTGGGGGATCGTCCTGATGATGCTGGTGGTAACCCTCCAGAACCGGGGTCGCCACAAGAGCCTGATGCCCTGGGTCACCGCGGTCATGGGCTTCGTGGCCACCTTCTTCCTCTCCTTGCTGGTCTTCTTCTCCGATCCCTTCGTCCGCATCCCGGTAGTGCCCGCCGATGGGCAGGGCCTGAACCCACTGCTGCAGAACGTGGGGATGTTGTTCCACCCTCCCGCCCTCTACCTGGGCTACGTGGCCTTCACCGTCCCCTTCGCCTTCGCCCTGGCTGCCCTGATCACGGGCCAGCTGGGCAACGAATGGCTCCAGATCACGCGGCGCTGGACCCTCTTCGCCTGGGTCTTCCTCAGCATCGGGAATCTGCTGGGCGCCCAATGGGCCTACGTTGAGCTGGGGTGGGGCGGCTACTGGGGCTGGGACCCGGTTGAGAACTCCTCCTTTATGCCCTGGCTAACCGGCACGGCTTTCCTCCACTCCGCCATGATCCAGCGGCGACGGGGCATGCTCAAGGTGTGGAACCTGGCGCTGATCGTCGCCACCTTCCTGCTGACCATCTTCGGGACCTTCCTGACCAGGAGCGACATCCTCTCCTCGGTGCACACCTTCGGTGAGACCAACATCGGACCGATGTTCGTGGCGATGATGCTGCTGACCATCACCGTCTCGGCCGCCCTCATCTGGGACCGGCTGCCTCTGCTGGAAGGCGAGAACGAATTGGACTCCCTGGTCTCTCGAGAATCCGGCTTCCTGCTCAACAACTTGCTGCTGGTGGGCGCCGCCTTCGCCGTGCTGTGGGGCACCATGTTCCCCCTGATCTCCGAGGCGGTCCGAGGGGTGAAGGTCACCGTCAACGCCCCCTTCTTCAACCAGGTGGTGGGGCCGATCCTGCTGGCCACCGTCATCCTCATGGGCATCTGCCCCATCATCGGATGGCGCAGAGCCTCCATGGAGAACCTGCTCAGGAACTTCCGCATCCCGGTCCTGCTCGCCCTGGTCGCCCTGGTTGCGGCTTTCCTCCTGAACGCCAGCCAGCCCTACGCCCTGGTGGCCTTCGCTGCCTGCGGGTTCGTCGTGGGGACCGTCGGCATGGAGTTCTTCCGAGGCGCTCGCGCCGAGGGCCGGATCCTGAAGCGCAACCCTCTGTTCGCCCTGCCCTCCCTGGTGTGGGGGAACAAGCCCCGCTACGGTGGCTACCTGGTGCACCTTGGGATCATCCTGCTGGCGATCGGCGTCGTGGGCTCCCAGGGTTTCAAGGTCGAGAAAGACGTGACCCTTTCCTCCGGCCAGGAGGCGACTATCGGCAGCTACCGCGTGGTGTACGGGGGGCTCGCCAGCAGCGTGGAGGGCAGGAAAGAGGTGGTGGCCGGAACCCTCACCGTCTACTCCGGAGACCAACTGCTGGGGAAGATGACCCCCTCCAAGGAGTTCTACCCGGGCTACGACTCGCCCAATACCGAAGTGGCGATCCGCAGCACGCCCGCGGAGGATCTCTACCTGATCCTCAACTCCTGGACCAGCACCAACGCCTCTTTCAAGCTGGTGATCAACCCCCTGGTGTCCTGGATCTGGGTGGGAGGCTACCTGCTTCTGATGGGCGCCCTCATCGCCTTCTGGCCCGACGCCAGGGAGAAGCGTCGGGAGGCGGCGAGGCTGGCCGTGGAGCGTCCGAGCGCCGAGATCCTTCAGACTGCCGATGTGTAACCGCCGTGGATGGCCGGCGATGACGGCGACGAGGAGGAGGCCGTTTGAGAACGCTGAAGACGACCCTGCTGGCCGCGCTGCTGGTGGGAGCCGCGACGCTCTGGTTGGTCTATCCGGCCGCTGCGGGCGACCCGGCGGACGAGCTGATCAACGAGCTAAGATGCCCGTCGGCCACCTACTCGCAGCCGCTGGCCACGGCCGGCTCCCAGGAGGCGCTCTGGATGCGAGCCTTCATCCGAGCCAAGGTGGCGGAGGGATGGCCCAGGCAGCGCATAGTGGACACCCTGGTGCGGCAGTACGGCGAGGGGATCCTGCCGGCGCCCACCAAAGAGGGCTTCAGCCTGGCCGCATGGATCACGCCTTTCGCCACCATCTTCGGCGGAGCAGCGCTGATGGGCTACGTCCTGACGGGATGGCTGCGGGAGCGCAAGTGGCACGACGCCTACCTGAACGCCGAGATGGCGCGAGGCATCGACGAGAGCGACCTGCAGAGGTACGAGGCCCAGCTGTCTAAGGAACTGGAGCAGTTCGAGTAGCACGGGAGGATAAGAGCCAAGATGTCTTTCCAGTGGACCATGGTGGCCATGCTCGCCATCACCCTTACCGCCGCCCTGTACGTAGCATGGCCGCTCCTGTTCGGGCGGACCCGCCCCGAGGAGTTCCTCGGGGGCGAGCCCAGCGAGCCCGTCCTGCAGCGGCTGCTCTTCCAACGAGACACCGTCTACGCCGCCATGAAGGAGCTGGATTTCGACCTGGCCATGGGGAACCTGTCCCAGGATGACTTCCAGCAGCTTCAGGATCGATACAAGAGAAAGGCGGTCGCGATCCTGAAGCGGATCGACGACGCCAAGGCCGGAAAGCTCCGCCACGGGGACGTCCCGGAGGCTCAGGAGGAGTTCCTGGCCGATGTCGCCCGTTTGGACCGGTCCGGGGGGCGCCGGGAGCCCGAGCACACCGGGCTGGACGTGGAGCAGGAGATCCAGTCCTTCCGGCGAAAAGCCAGGGAGCAGAACGGGCGGGGGGGCGCCGCCTCGACGGCGAAGGCCTCCCCTGGGGCCGCCTGTCCCAGTTGCGGCCAACGGGTCAGGGACCCTGAGGCTGCCTTCTGCAGCAAGTGTGGGGCTCCGATCCGCCGAAAGCGGTAGCGCACCAAAATGTAGGGCAGGGGCTTGTCCCCTGCCGCCGGGGTGGCGCCGCCGGCGCACGGCGGGGCACAAGACCCCGCCCTACAGGATGCGATAGATAGAACGTCTGAGAAGAAAAGAGGTCAAGGGGGACCGTACATGGATAAGATAGCGGGCGCAGTTCGATTGCTCGCGCTGACAGTGGCACTGATCCTCTTCCTCGGTCTGGCCACCAGCGCCCTGGCCGACGAGGCGAAACCGGCCGCCACACCCGGAGCCGCGGCACCAAGCGCGGCCACTCCGGCTGCCACAACGGCGCCGGCCGCCAAAGGGAGCATCAAGGGCACCGTAACGAACAACACCAAGGGCGGCGGCAGCGTCGCCGGTCTGGACGTCAATCTGTACGTCTATCAGGGTCAAACCCAGAGCGGCAAGCAGGCCATCAAAGCCGGTCAGGACGGCAAGTTCAGCTTCGACGGGGTCGACACAGGCCAGGAGTTCACCTACCTGGTCCACTCCCAGTATCAGGGCGCGGACTACGCCTCGGATCCGATAACCTTCCCCTCCGGATCCACCGACCAAACGGTCGACCTGGAGGTCTTCGACGCCACCACTTCCGACGAGAGCATCAAGACGTCGGCCAGACACTATCTGCTTGAGCCGCAGCCCGACGGCCTCTACGTGTCGGAGATCGCGATCATCAGCAACAGCGGGGATAAGACCTACGTCGGCTCCAAGGACGTCCATCAGGGGGTCAAGGAAACCCTTCGCTTCACCCTGCCCCAGGGAGCCCAGAACGTGGAGTACGGCGGCGGCATGATGGGGACGCGCGTATTCCAGGACAACGGCGACCTGGTGGATACCTGGCCCCTCTACCCCGGCGACTCCCAGCGGATCTTCCGATACGAGATCCCGGTCAGCAACGACGCGGCCGCCTTCATCTCCAAGCTTGCCGTCGACACCGGCAAGGTCAACGCGCTGATCCCCGACGTCGGAGTGGGCATCACGGTGTCCAACCTGCCCAACAAGAGCAACCAGGACATCCAGGGGGAGAAGTACCTGCTGTTCAGCGGCGACAACGTGGCCGCGGGGACTCAGCTGGAGTTCAAGCTGGATCACATGTCCAAGGCCCCGGCCGCCCCGGTGCAGCCCGCTCCGGGACAGGCGGCCCCGGGTTGGCAGGCGATGCTACCTCTGTTCGCCGGTAGCGGGATCATAGCCGTGGTGGCGATCGCATCCGTCGTGGTGATGCTGGTGCGCCGCCGGCGCGGCGGGGCGAAGAGAGCCGCCGGGGCGGATGGGGACGAGGAATCCGAAGCCGGCGGGCCGCCGGATGGCAGGGATCTCTCCGAAGCCGAAATGGAAGCCGATGAAGAGATCCTGGACGCCCAGAAGAGGGAGTTGGTGGCGGCCATCGCGCGACTGGACGACGACTTCGAGGCTCAGCGGATCGGCGCCGAGGAGTACGGCCGCCTGAGAGCGGAGAAGAAGCGACGGCTGGTGGAAGTGGTTGACCGCCAGAAGACCCTTGCTGCATCCAGGGGCGATCAGTGACAGGGGTATCCGAGGTGGCCGAAGCCTCCGCACCGGCGGCACTGAAAGCCACGGGCATCACGAAGCGCTTCGGCCACCGATTGGTGCTCAAGGGGATCAACTTCTCCCTGGCTCAGGGGGAGAGGGTGGCGATCTTCGGCCCCAACGGCGCCGGGAAGACCACCCTCATGCGGATACTGGCCACCGTGGCGGCGCCGACCAACGGCCAGGTGGTGGTGGATGGGATCGATCCCCAGGATGATCCCCTGGAGGCCCGGCGCAGGATCGGGGTGGTCTCCCACCATCCCTACCTGTACGACGACCTCACCGCCCGGGAGAATCTGCGCTTCTACGGCCGCATGTACGACGTGCCGGAGCTGGAGCGCAGGATCGCCGAGACCGTCGGGAGGGTGGGACTCTCGGCCAGACTGGACGACAGGGTCGGGACCTTCTCCCACGGCATGCAGCAGCGGATCGCCATGGCGCGGGCGGTGCTCCACGATCCGGAGGTGCTGATGCTGGACGAGCCGGAAGCCGGGCTCGACCAGGATGCCCTCGACCTGCTGAGCGACCTGCTGAAGGAGCCCCAGGAGGGGCGTCGACGGGCCGCCCTGATCGTGACCCACCACCTGGACCTGGGGCTGGCCCTCAGCGACCGGGTGGCCATCCTGGTCGAGGGTCGCATCGTCCTTCAGACCTCATCCGCGGAGCTGGACCCCGGCAGCGTGCGCCAGCTCTACTCTCGCCACGACTCCAAAGGGATCAGAAATGGAGGCGAGAAGAGATGAGCTCATACCTGGACAAGGTGCTGGCCATCGTCGGCAAGGACGTCGCCTCGGAGCTACGCACGCGAGAGGTGCTCAGCTCCATGTTCGTCTTCGCCCTGCTGGTGATCGTGATCTTCAACTTCGCCTTCGAGCTGAGGGTCGAGAACAGGGAGGCGGTGGCGCCCGGGGTGCTCTGGGTCGCCATAGTCTTCGCCGGGATGCTGGGCCTGAACCGCTCCTTCATCACCGAGAAGGATCGGGGTTGCATGGAGGGGCTGCTGCTCTGCCCGGTGGATCGGAGCGCCATCTACGTGGGGAAGATGGCGGGCAACCTGCTGTTCATGGCCACCATGGAAGCCATGGTGCTTCCCATCTACGCGGCCTTCTTCAACCTGCCGGTCTTCACCCCGAGACTGCTGCTTATCGTCCTGCTGGGCACCATCGGCTTTGCCGCCGTCGGGACCCTGTTTTCGGCGGTGGCGGTCCACACTCGGACCAGGGAGGTGATGCTCCCGATCCTGCTGCTGCCGGTGGCGGTACCGGTGCTGGTGGCCGCCGTCAAGGCCACGGGAGACGCCCTGGCCAGCACACCCCCCACGGCCGAGGGGCCGTGGCTCGGGGTCCTGATAGGCTTCGACCTGATCTTCCTGACCGTGGCTTTCTTGACCTTCGAGTACGTCTTCCAGGAGTAGCTGCCCATGAGCGAAGACTTGAGAGTGCTGAATGGTCCCGAGGATGCGCCGGCTCCCGTCGGTAGGGGCGGGCCGGCGACGCCACCCCACGCCCCCACCGATCGGTCCCGCCATCGGGCCGGATACCTTCCTCGGACGCTCCTCGGCTGGGCGGTCGCGCCGGCCATGGTGGCCGCGCTCTATGCGGCCTTCGTCTTCGCCCCCAGGGAGGCCACCATGGGCGACGTGCAGAGGATCTTCTACTTCCACGTGCCCAGCGCGTGGGTCGCCTTCCTCTCTTTCGGGGTGGTGTTCGTCGCCAGCATTCAATGGCTGCGCACCAAAGCCTATCGATGGGATGCCCTGGCCGTGTCGGCTGCCGAGGTGGGCGTCACGTTCACCACGGTGGCGCTGATGACCGGCTCCATCTGGGCCAAGCCAACCTGGGGAAGCTGGTGGGACTGGGATCCAAGGCTCACCACCACCCTGATCCTCTGGCTGATCTACGTGTCCTACATGATGCTGCGCTCGGTGGTGGAGAACCCCGCCAAGAGGGCATCCCTGGCGGCGGTCGTCGGGATAGTCGGTTTCATCGACGTCCCCGTGGTCTTTATGTCGATCCGATGGTGGCGGACCATCCACCCGGTGGTGATCACCGGCGCCAGCATCGCGCTGGACCCCTCGATGGTCGCCACCCTGCTGGTGTGCCTGGTGGCCTTCACCCTCTTCTTCGTGCAGCTGCTCCGGCTGCGGGTGAAGCTGGAGCTGCAGCGCGAAGAGGTCTATCGGCTGCGGGAACTGGTGCTGTACGAAGAATAAGGGAGGACTTTCAACATGCAGGACTTGACCTATCTGTTCGCGGCCTTCGCCGTCATCTGGCTGGCAGTGCTCCTGTATAGCTACAGCATCGAGGCCCGGCAGAAGTCGCTGGAGCGTGAGATAGAGATGCTGAAGGCCATCCTGGCCGAGCGAGAGGCCACCGCGCCCTGACGAGCCATCCCCAATTCTGACCCCCGCCTGACAGAAAGCGGCCACCCCGGGTGAACGGGGTGGCCGCTTTCCTTCCCACAACAGGTCGAGGGCAACAGCATCGCTGTCCAAGATTACCCGTTCGGGTACCGAGATCAGCCCATTAGGGGGTTCAGCTTCGTGCCGGAGTGTACGATTATTCTACCAGGAACTCCGTAGGTTCCAGGTCCCCGTGGTGACCCTGGAAACGGTGCGCGGTCCAGCCGCCAGGCAGCGGCCAACCGGCGGCAAGAGCAGCAGGAGGGCAGAATGGAGAAAACCACCGCGAGCAGTAGCTTCCTCGGGTTCGTGCCGTTGCCCAGACCGAGGCTTCACCTCAGTCTCCGCTACCGACTGATCGCCTGGATGACCGTCGCCGTCGCCATACCCCTGGCCGCGCTGGCGGTGGTGGCGGTGCAGACGGTCGAGCAGGACTCCATGCGGCAGGCCCAGGAGAAGGTCGTGGGCGACCTCAACGTGGCCGGCCACATCCTCAAGAGCAAGGGGGTGCGGGCCGAGATCGTCGACGGCAAGATGGTCTTGGAGGGCGGCTACACGGTCAATAACAACCCCGAGATCGTCGACACCATCGCCTCCCTGGTTGGGGGCAACGCGACCGTCTTCCAGGGCGACACCCGGATCTCCACAACCGTGAAGAAGGACGACGGCACTCGGGCCGTAGGGACCCAGGCCGCGGCCAACGTGGTGGATCTGGTGCTCAAGCAGGGACAGCGCTACGTGGGGAGGGCCTGGGTCGTCAACGCCTGGTACATCACCGCCTACGACCCCATCAAAGACCCCAACGGCAAGACCATCGGCATGCTGTTCGTTGGCACCCCGGAGAAGCCCTTCGTGGAGGCGGCCGAGGCTTTCCGCAACCGCACGCTGCTGGTGGGCCTCCTCGGCCTTCTGCTGGCCCAGGTGATCGCCTTCCTGACGGCCCGCAACTTTGGCGGACCGGTGCGAGCCATGACGAAGGCAGCCGGGGCTCTGGCAGCCGGGGACGTACAGCACGATGCCCAACTCGATGAGAAGCGAGGCGACGAGCTGGGAGAGATGGCCGTTTGCTTCGGGCAGATGGTCGGCTACGTTCGAGAGATGGCCGCGGTCGCCGACGCTATCTCGCAGGGAGACCTCACCCGCGAGGTCCGGCCGCGCTCCGAAAGGGACGCCCTGGGCATAGCCTTCGGCAGCATGATCGCCAACCTGAGGGAAACGGTAGGGGGCGTCTCCGCCTCGGCCTCAGCCCTGGCTGAGGCCAGCCAGCGGCTAGCCGCTGTGTCCGGCCAGGCCGGCTCGGCCACCAACCAGATCGCCACCACCATCCAACAGGTGGCCAAGGGCAACCAGGACCAGTCCTCGGCCGTCCAGGAGACCTCTGCCTCGGTGGATCAGCTCGCTCGAGCCATCGATCAGATCGCCAAGGGCACCCAGGAGCAGACCAGGTCCATCGAGAAGACGGCCGCCTCCGTCGCCCAGCTGAACGGCTCCATCGCCCAGGTGTCGACTGCATCGAGAGAGCTGGCTTCAGCCGGGGAGCAGGTGGGAGCCGCCGCCACCTCGGGGGCGGAGACGGTGCGCAAATCGGCCCGAGGCATGATCGCCATCAAGGCCACCACCAACTCCGCCGCCGCAAAGGTGCAGGAGCTGGGCAAGTTCTCCGAGCAGATCGGCTCCATCGTGGAGGCCATCGACGACATCGCCGAGCAGACGAACCTGCTGGCCCTCAATGCCGCCATCGAGGCGGCGAGGGCGGGGGAGCACGGCCGGGGCTTCGCGGTCGTCGCCGACGAGGTCCGCAAGCTGGCCGAGCGCTCCAGCCGAGAGACCAAACAGATCGCTGAACTGATCACCCAGGTGCAGAAGGGGACCCAGGAGGCCGTCGAGGCAATGAGCCGGGGGGCCAAGGAGGTGGAGTTGGGGACCAGCTTCGCCGAGGAGGCGGGAGAGGCCCTGAAGAACATCCTCTCTGCGGTCCAGATCACCAACCAGCAGGTCTCCCACATCGCTTCGGCCGTGGGGCAGATGGAAGCTGCCTCCCAGCAGGTGGTCAACCTGATGGACTCGGTTTCCGCCATCGTGGAGGAGTCCACGGCCGCCACCCAGGAGATGGCTTCATCCAGCCAGCAGGTGGCCGGCGCCATGGAGAAGGTGGCCGCCGTCAGCGAGGAGACCAGCGCCGCCGCGGAGGAGGTGAGCGCGTCCACCGAGGAGATGAGCAGCCAGGTCGAGGAGATGGTTACCCAGACCCAGAGCCTCGCCCAGATGGCCGAGGAACTCAAGGACGCCGTCAGTCACTTCGAGATCGGGGGCGGGAGTCAAGTCGTCATGAGGCGACGCCAGGACGACTGGGGAAACCTGCCGTCCAGATCCCGATCCCAGGAAGGGAACGCGGTGCAGTAACGTGCCCCCTCAGGCGGCCATCCTGTCACTCCCCCAGCACACCCAGGATGGCCGCCTTTCCCCCCCACTTCGGCAGGGTACCCCTCTTCGACACCCTGCCCCGGCCCGCGCAACCGTCCTCCGCCCTGTCTCGAGGCCAGCGCATCGGCGGTCCAACTCTTCCACAGCCCCACCACCCTGCCATCCGGTTTCGCCCTCGGTTCGGCTTGGCGAACTCTAGCCCACAGGGGCAGAGAGCATCTTCTCCGCCAGTTGCGCCCCTCGCCGCAGTGCCTCCAGGTTGGGTGCGACGAAGCGCTCCTTCCCAGGGCCCAGCGCCTCGGGCATCACCTCCTCCACTATCTCCATAGGCAGCGCGTTGGTAGCCCGCAGCAGCGCCCCCAGCGCCACCATGTTGGCCGCCCGATCGCTGCCCGCCTCGACAGCGATCTCGTTGGCAAGAAGCTCCAAGATCCGGATGTCGGCCCGCGCGAAGGGCGCCTTGGCCAGGGAGCGGTTGATGACGAGGATGCCCCCCGGCTTCACCCTCGGTCCATACTTGGCCAGGGATGGCTCGTTCATCACTATCGCCGCCGAGGGGTGGCTCACGATGGGCGACCCGACCTCCTCGTGGGAGAGGATCACCGTGCAGCCTGCGGTGCCACCCCGCATCTCGGGGCCGTAGGAGGGGATCCATGCGACGTTGCGGCCGGCGTGGAGCGCCGCGTGGGCCAGCACCATCCCGGCGAACAGGACACCCTGGCCGCCGAAACCCGCGATTATCATCTCGTGGTCCTGCTCCATGTCGTTTCCTCCTGTAGCAGGTTGACGGAGCTATTAGAGCGATTCCACCCCCTGGGTGATCTTTATGTCACCCAGGGGGTAGTAGGGGATCATCCGCTCCTCCAGCCAGCGCTGGCTTTCCTTGGGGCTGACACCCCAGTTGGTGGGACAGGGCGAGAGGATCTCCACCAGAGAGAAGCCCAGCCCCGCCACCTGGCACTTGAAAGCGCGCCGGACCGCCGCCCCGGCCTTCCGGATCGCCGCGGGGTTGTGGACCGCCACTCGGGTGATGTAGCGGGGACCTTCCAGGGTCGCCAGCATCTCGCTGACCCGGATCGGGAAGCCCGCCCGGGTCGTCTCGCGGCCCGTCGGTGTCGAGGTGGTCTTCTGCCCCGCCAGGGTGGTGGGTGCCATCTGTCCACCGGTCATTCCGTAGACCGCGTTGTTGACGAAGATCACGGAGATGTTCTCCCCCCGGGCGGCGGCGTGGACTATCTCAGCGGTGCCGATGGCCGCCAGGTCACCGTCCCCCTGGTAGGTGAAGACGAACAGCTCCGGGTGAACCCGCTTGATGCCGGTGGCCACCGCGGGTGCCCTACCGTGGGCAGCCTCGCAGCCGTCGAACTCGAAGTAGTTGTAGCCGAAGACGGCGCAGCCGACGGGCCAGACCGCAACGGTGCGCTCCTGCAGCCCCAGCTCGTCTATCGCATCCGCCACCAGCCGGTGCACGACCCCGTGGCCGCAGCCAGGGAAGTAGTGGGTGATGGTCGTGGAGAGAGACCGGGGCCGGCTGAACACCAGTTGAGCGGTGGGAGCAATCGGACTCATCTCGTCTCCTCCCAAAGCTGCTTCAGCGCAGCCAGCACCTCATCGGGCGTCACCACGAAGCCTCCCAGGCGACCGACGAAGCGCACCGGGACCTTGCCCGCGACCACCCGCTGAACGTCCTCCAACATCTGCCCCTGGTTCAGCTCGACCACCAGTATCCCCCGCACCCGGCTCGCCAGGTCGGCGATCTCCCGCTCCGGGAAGGGGAAGAGGGTGATGGGACGGAAGAGCCCCACTTGAAGCCCCGCCGCCCGGGCTGCTCGGGCGGCGCTCAGGCTGACCCGGGCAGGGGTGCCGAAGGCTATCACCGCCAGCTCGGCATCCCCCAGGTAGCTGCCGGTCCAGCGAACTTCCCTCTCCTTGATCGTGCCGTACTTCTGCACCAACCGCAGATTCCGCGGCTCCAGCGTCTCCGGCTCCAGCCCGATCGACTCGACGATCCGCTTCTTTCTGCCCGCACTGTTCCCCAGCGCCCAGTCTTTGGGCGGCAGGTCCTTGGGGCGGGCGTAGTCGCGGAGCACCACCGGCTCTACCGTCTGACCTATAACGCCGTCGGCCAGCACGATCACCGGGGTCTGGTGGCGGTCCGCCAGGTCGAAGGCCAGGGCGGTGAGATCTATGGCCTCCTGCACCGAGGCAGGGGCCAGCACGATGGGGTGGTAGACGCCATGGCCGCCACCCTTGGTTGCCTGGAAGTAATCGCCTTGGGCCGGGGCCACGTTGCCCAGACCGGGACCTCCCCGCATGACGTTCACGATCACCGCCGGCAACTCGTTGCCGGCCAGGTAGGAGATCCCCTCCTGCTTGAGGCTGATACCGGGGCTGGAAGAGGAGGTCATCGCTCGGGCGCCGACCGAGGCCGCGCCCAGCACCATGTTGATCGCCGCGATCTCGCTTTCCGCCTGCACGAAGGCCCGACCGAGAGCCGGCATGCGGCGCGCCATGTACTCCAGCAACTCCGTCTGAGGGGTGATCGGATAGCCAAAATAGGCATCGCACCCTGCCCTTATGGCGCCCTCGCCAAAGGCCTCGTTGCCTTCCATCAGCACGCGCGACTCGACCCCTGTCACTGCTTCCGCCTGTGCTGCCATACCTCTACACCTTCACCATCCGGCTTCTCTCCCCTTCCTTTTGGGTGGGGAGGGTTCCCCTGCTCCTTTTGGGATTCGGGGCCGTCTCCCTCTCCTTTTGGGAGAGGGCGCTCGAGTGATCCTCTCCCCTCGGGAGAGGCGTGAAGCTCCCTGGCCAGTCGTTGCTCAACGATACACGGATATGGCCGTTTCCGGGCACACCATGCCGCACACGGCGCA
>DAHVXI010000066.1:0-7373 GCA_027356795.1 Chloroflexota bacterium
GCCGGCAACAAGATCGGCCGAATGAGCCCGACCGGCCAGTTCGCCGAGTACGGCATCCCCACCTCGGGTAGCGGGCCCACCGGGATCGCCGTCGATGCCGGGGGCAACGTCTGGTTCGCGGAATACGACGCCAACAAGATCGGGATGATGACGCCCGCGGGCGCCTTCACCGAGTACAACATCCCAACGGCCAACAGCAAGCCCACCTGGGTGGCCCTGGACCGGGCGGGTGGCCTCTGGTACGCGGGGTCCGGCTCCAACACCATCGGCCGGCTCTCCAGCGGCGCCTTCGCCGAGTACGGCATCCCCACCTCGGGTAGCGGCCCCTTTGGGATAGCCGTGGACGGGAGTGGCAACGTCTGGTTCACCGAGCAGGCGGCCAACAAGATAGGGAAGGCCGTGGGGCTGGCGCCGGCGCCAACGCCAACCCCGACAGCGGTCCCGATGCCCACCCCCGCGCTCGCGCCCCACGATGCCCGCTACTTCCGCGAGACGGGCTTCCGCATCGACAACGACGCCTTCTGGGATTACTTCAACAAGCGTGGGGGCATTCGCACCTTCGGGTACCCGGTGAGCCGGACCTTCACCTTTCTGGGCTTCACCACCCAGTTCTTCCAGCGGGAGATCATGCAGCTTGGACCCGACGGTGCCGCCCGCACCATGAACGTGCTGGACACGGGGCTGATGCCCTACACCCGCATCAACGGGAGCACCTTCCCTGCCCCCGATCCGGGATTGGCCGCCCTGGCGCCCGCCCCGGGCACCTCCGACTACGACGCGCGGGTCCAGGAGTTCGTTAGGAGCTATGCCCCCAACCAGTTCGAGGGGTTGCCGGTCAACTTCTACCAGACCTTCCAGAGCACGGTGACGCTGCAGGACGCCTTCCCGCAGGGTGGCGGCAACCCGGCCCTGCTGCCGCTGCTCAACCTGGAGATGTGGGGAGTTCCCACCAGCCTGCCCGCCTACGACCCCAACAACCACAACTTCGTCTACCTCCGCTTCCAGCGGGGGATCATGCACTACGATGCCACCAACCAGGTCACCCAGGGGCTGCTGCTGGCGGACTACTTGAAGTCGATCATGACGGGGAAGGATCTGCCGCCGGACCTGGACGCGCAGGCCAAGGACAGCCAGTTCTACCACCAGTACAACCCCTCCAAGCCCAACTGGGTGGATCGGCCGGACGTACTGCCGGCGACCAACCTGACCTTCGCCTTCGAGAGGCAGTGAGACGGGTGATGCGGCGAGCCCGCGGGCCCACGGCGAGCCCGCCGCATCGGGCGGTTTCCGCCCGGCGAGGTCGGACTGCTCATGGTGGGTAGGGTTCTGAGCGGCCGATACAGGCTATCCTCCCTCCTGGGGGAGGGGGGAATGGCGGTGGTGTACCGGGCGGAGGACCTGCTGCTGGGCCGAGAGGTCGCCGTCAAGGTGCCGCGGGAGCAGTATGCCTCCGATGCGGCCTTTCTGGCCCGACTGGAGGGCGAGGCCAGGGCGGCTGCGAGCCTCTCCCATCCCAACATCGCGGCGGTGTACGACGTCGGCTCCGACGGCGACACCCGCTACATCGTGATGGAGCTGGTGGCCGGGCGGACGCTGAAGGAGATCGTCCGCCAGGAGGCCCCGCTGGGCGCGGCGCGGACCATCGACCTGGGCTGCCAGATCTGCCGAGCGCTGGAGCACGCCCACCGGCACGGGATAATCCACAGGGACGTGAAGCCCCACAACGTCCTCGTGACGCCGGACGGGCAGGCCAAGGTGGTGGACTTCGGCATAGCCGTCGCCCCCGGAGCCTCCTCCCTGACGCAGCCAGGCTCCGTCATCGGCTCCGCCCACTACATCTCGCCCGAGCAGGCGAGGGGAGAGCCAGCCACCCCTCACTCCGATCTCTACTCCGTCGGGGTCGTCCTGTACGAGATGGCCACCGGCGATCTCCCTTTCGATGGAGAGACGGCGGTAGCGGTGGCGCTGCGGCAGCTGCGGGAGGATCCCGTCCCCCCGCGCCGACGGAACCCCCGAATTCCGGCTTCCCTCCAGTCGGTGATCATCCGGGCCATGGCCAAGGAGCCGGCCGAGCGCTTCGCCTCCTGTGCCGAGATGGCGGGGGCGCTCGAGGAGTACGCCCGCGCCGGCCAGGAGGCGACCCAGCCCCTTGGGTTGGTGTCGCCGGAACCCGCCCCGAGGGCCACGATGCCGCCATCGGGCCGGCGAGATCCTCCGCGCGAGGGTCCACGGGGCCTCGACCTGCGCCGGCCGGCAGCGCTGGCGATCCTGGCGCTGCTGGCGGCGGCCCTCCTCGCCCTTGGGGCCATCCCGTCGGGCCTCGGGTCGCGTCTCGGTGGCATTGCCCCGGGACATGGGCAAGACCCGGTGGCCTGGGTCCCTCCCTCCCCCGGCTCCATCCCCACGCCGGTACCGGTCCCCTCACCGACGCCGACGAGGGTGCCGCCGCCGACGGCGACCCCCACCACCGCGAAGGCGCCGCCCCTGGTGGGGCTGCCCCTCGAGACCGCCCGTCAAAGGGCCCGGGACAGTGGCCTGGAGCTGGTGGTGGCGGGAGAGGCGCGCAGCGCCGCCCAGCCGGCGGGCCACGTCCTCTCCCAGAAGCCCGAGGCCGGCTCGGCCATGGAGCGGGGCGGTCGGGTGGAAGTGGTGGTGAGCCTGGGGGTGGAAAGGGTGGAGGTGCCCCGGGTCGTGGGCGAACCGCTGCCGGTGGCGGCGGCTAGGCTACTGGCCGCGGGCCTTCGGTGGCGGCTGGCCGACGACGAAGGGGACGAGGAAGACGACCACAAGGTCCCGTCGATGGTGGTGATCTCTCAGAGCCCGGGCCCGGGCGCCGCTGTCGAGAGGGGTTCGGAGGTCGTTCTCACCCTGGCCAAGAGGAAAGGACCCCCACCCAAGTCCGATCGGTAAGCCGAAAGCGCGGCCGACCAGAGGGGCCTGACTGGGGGGCAGGGCAATGCGGACCGGCCCGCCGAGGGAGGGCTTCGTCCGAAGCCGGCCCCGGCACGTTGCTTGCAGCTCGAGCCTGCAGACAGCATCCTAAGTCGCCTCCGTAGGGCGGGGGTTTTATCCCCCGCCGCTGGCGGCACGCCTGGCACCGGGCGGCGGGGTACAAGACCCCGCCCTACGCCACGGACTTGTGGAACGGAGCACTTCCTGACGCTCGCTGCGGCGCTGTTCGAGCAGCGGGCGGTGCGCCTGCGCCTGTCGTCTCAGATCGGCCGCGATCTGGCCGATCCGATAGTGGAGCCCTAGCTCCTGGTGCCCTACTCGGGCAGTTGGTATCTGGTCGGCTGATGCTGCCAGAAGAAGCGGGTGATGGTGTTCTGCGAAGCAGCTCACCCGGCCGGGTTCAACACGCGACCCACGAAGAGCAGGGCGCCGGTCTCGACGTCGCGGATCAGGAAGACGAAGGGGCGGTCGACGGTGATCGTCACCGGCTGCGCGGCCGGAGCTGAGGTGAGCCCGATCACCGCCCCGGTGGCCGCCGCGGCTTCGGTGCCCTTCTCATCCACGACGACGAGAGCCTTATGGATCACGTCGCTGACGAAGAGGTCGCGACTGCCGTCTATGCCGGAGAAATCGGCCTGCCCCGGAGTCATCGCGCTGGGCATCCCCATGCCGGACAGCGTCTTCGCCAGGCTGAAGCTCGACTGGTAGGTGAACTTGGGCAGGGTGAGCGCCACCGGCCTGGGTTGGAGGCTTTTCAGGGCGGCCTCCACCCGGTCGCGGCTCAAGGAGCCCTCGAACCGCTTGAAGTCCCCGGAGTCGGGCAGCAGCAGCACCAGCGATAGCTCGCCACCGTCGTAGGGCAGCTCCACCGCCTGGTAGTCCTCGCCTCGAGCGTAGGGCATGGTCTTGGTTTGGGACATCATCGGGACATCCACCCGGCTGCCGTCCAGGAGGGTGAAGGGGCGCGGTTGGGTGTTCGCCTTCTCGAAGGGGTACTTCCAGGCGGCGTTGAAGTAGACCGCGTTGGCCAGCACCAGCCGTGTCAGAGGATCGATGACCCCCTGGGGCAACAGGTCCGGGATCTTGCCCTCCGTCTGATCCTCGACCCAATCGTTGATGGTGAGCCGCGCGGGCTCGGGGGACTTGGCGAAGTCCACCAGCCGGAGCCCAGCGCCGTAGTTCCCCGCCAGGGTCTCCAGGTACTGGGGCATGAACTGGTAGCCGCTCTGGCCCCAGATGGAGTTGGCCAGCTTCAGCCGGAAGCCGTTGCCGTCCTGCCCCTTGGCGCCGCTGCCCCGGCTCGCCAGCTGCTGGTCCAGGGCGTTGAAAGCGGGATGGAGGCGGTCCTGGGGCAGGGTGTAATGGAGGGTCTTCGCCATCTGCGCCTCGGTCTCCCCGCGGGCGCCCGCGTAGGCCATGGCGAGGGCGAGGGAGACGCTGTAGGGGGAGTAGAAGAGGTTGCCCTCCCGCCCGCGCAGTGCCCCGTAGAGGTCGAAGGCGAAGGCGGAGTTGCCGGGCGCCAGCGCCGCCAGGTCGCCCTCCGGCAGCTGGGGCCGGTCGATACGCGGTACCGCGGCCTGGGCGACGGGCGCCTTGCCGAGTTCCCCCGCGCAGCCTGCCGCCAGCATCGCCACGAGTCCCACGAGAAGCGCTAGCCCGAGCACCCCTTTGCCCTTCATCTCACGTTCTCCTCACTGATGTCGGCCGACTTGAAGCCGCCTCACAGAGTAGTAACGCTGGGAGTGTCCAGGAGGTTCCATGGGTTGGCCCGGGTGCGGTTTCCCTCGCGCACAGCAGCCTGTCAGCCTTGTGATCGCCCTTGAGACCCGGAATCCACGACCCGTCCTCTTCCTTCTCCAGCTGCTCGTGGGCCACCACAGTGATGCAGATGGGTGCAGCTCACTTTTTCGGGTGGGCCTCGAATGTGGAGTGCGGCTGCTTTGGGACACCGCGGCTTGACGCCGCCCGCGAAAGCGGTGGCAAGCCATCGCACTCCACAGGCAGGTCCCCTGGGTCCCCGGAATCTTGCGCCGCACCCATGCAGATGGTGCACCACACAATTGTGAGCGGCCGCGCTCCCAGGCCAGCACCACAATCTAGTGGTGGACCCCCATGCAGATGGCGGAGTTGTCGCGCCGTAGGCAATGTGCTACACTGGGAACATGAGAACCATACCTCAGCGCGAACTGCGAAACCAGATCGCCCGCGTGCTGCGGCAGGTCGAGGCAGGAGAACGGCTGCGGGTCACCGTGGACGGCCGGCCGGTGGCCGACCTCGTGCCCGTAGGAGATACGCGGAGGAGCTTCGTGTCCCGGGAAGAGGTTGACCGGATCCTGGCCGATGCCCCCCTGGATCCGGCTTTCGCCAGCGATGTCGCCGCGGCGACCGGCGCCACGATAGAGGAGCTGTGAGCGAGACCGAGCGGTCACCGGTCAAGCGCGGCTTGCTCGACACATCGGTGTTCATCGCCCGAGAGGCTGGCCGTCCGATCGGTCCCCTGCCCGAAGCAGTAGCGATCTCTGTGGTGACCGTTGCCGAGCTCCATCTCGGCGTGCTGATGGCGGACGATCCGGCCATTCGCGCGCGGCGGCTTCGCACCCTGTCCTCGCTAATGGCTACCTTCGATCCGCTGCCCATCGACTCGGGGGTAGCCCGCACCTTCGCCGAACTGGTCGCTGAGGCTCGACGCCAGGGCAGGCGGCCGGGGATAATGGATAGCTGGATCGCTGCCACCGCTGTGGCCCACGGTCTCCCCCTCTACACTCAGGACGAGGATTTCGCGGGGATCCCGCGGGTTCAAGTCGTTCGAGTCTGAGGACGGTGGCTCCACCACCAGGGCGAAGTTGTTGCCCCTGGCGTTGAGGGCGACGGGCCAAGCGCTGGCCACGTCGCGCAGCACCACGGCGTCGCCCTGCAGCAGGTCGTAGATTCTAACGTACCTTCACCCATCGCCTCGGCCACTGCAGCCTGTGATCCGCCCCCGGCGCACCGGCGCGACTGCTCTTTGACAAATACATCGACTCGATATATACTGCCCAACGTATCGAGTCGATATATGTAGCCTTGCGATCCCCCTGGCGGGAGCGAAAACCATGGCGGACCCCGGAGCGACCGACCCCACCTACAAATGGCGCGGCCTGGCGGGCGTGCTGACATCGGTGGGCGGCCTGAACGCCGGGCGGGTGGAGGAGGTGGCCGTGGACATTGGGGATCAGGTGAGGCGCGACCAGGTGTTGGCTACCATTGGAATCCCCAGCTCGACGGGGCAGATCGGCTCAGGGACGCCGAAGATGGGCTATCGGGCGACCGACGACCAGAGGGTAGAGGTTCGCTCCCCCATCGACGGCGTGGTCATCGCCCGCCAGGCCAACCCCCACGACACGGTCGCGGCCGGGCAGCCGATCCTGACCGTCGTCGATCCCACTCGGCTGTGGGTCCAGGCCCAGATCGAGGAGACGAAGATCGGCCGGGTGCGGACCGGGCAGCCGGTCGAGGTGAGGGTGGACTACCTCGGGAGGACACTGCCCGGTCGCGTCGTCGCGGTGGACCGAGCCACAGCCTCGACCTTCTCGCTGATGCCCCAGGGAGGGGCGTCCGGCGGCTCCGGCAAGGTCACCCAGACGGTGCCCGTGAAGATCGCCGTGGACTACGACCAGTTGCCGCTCGTGGTCGGCAGCTCGGTGCAGGTCAGGATCGGAGTCAGGTGACGATCCCGGCACAGGGGCAGAAAGCGGGGATGCCCATGCTACAATGCATGTGTATCCAATCGATATATCGGAGGCTCCCGTGATCGAATTGCCCATCCTTGGGCTGCTCCAGGATGCGCCGCTGCACGGCTACGAACTGAAGCGCCGGTTGGAGACCCTGGTCGGTTACTTCGGCAGCGCCAGCTATGGGGTTCCCTCTACCCTATGCTGCGCGAGCTGGAGGGGCGCGGCAAGCTGCCTATGAGCGATTGATCGGGGTGGCCGAAGCTACGCTGAAACAAGCTCGGGCCGTCCGCGACCGGTTGATCCAGACGCCCCAGGGTGTCGCCGAAGGACTCGCTCGACAGATCGACCGCTTCCTGCCCTTGGTGGAGCAGGTGGTCAGCCAGACCCGACGGCGGGTGCTCTCTGGGGAGCCGGTGCCGGCTGGTGAGAAGCTGGTGAGCATCTTCGAGCCCCACACGGCCATCATCCGTCGAGGCAAGTTCGGCCGAGAGACGGAGTTCGGGCGCAAGGTGTGGCTGGACGAGGTGGACGGGGGCATCGTGAGCGACTACCGCATCCTTGAGGGCAATCCCGTCGATGCCTCCCAGGCCATCCCCAGCTTGGAGCAACACCGACGGCTCTTTGGTTGTCCACCGGATCTGTTTGCCGGAGATCGCGGTGTCTACTCGCCCCAAGCCGAACAGGCTGCTCAGGAGATGGGAGTCCGAC
>DAHVXI010000089.1:0-13065 GCA_027356795.1 Chloroflexota bacterium
TCGGAGATCGAGCAGGCCCTGGAGCGCCGGCAGGACGAGTTCCTGGACACCTTCTATCGATTGCTGCGTCAGCCCTCCATCAGCACCCAGGGGGTCGGGGTTGAGGAGTGCGCCCAACTGGTCAAAGAGGTGCTGGAGGAGCACGACATCGCCGGTCGCATCATGGCTACCGACGGCCTTCCCGTCGTGTATGGCGAGCGCTGGGCTGGAGACGATGCCAACACCCTCCTGATCTACGGCCACTACGACGTGCAACCCCCCGAGCCCTACGAGGCCTGGCTCTCGCCGCCCTTCGAGCCCACGGTGCGGGACGGTCGCGTCTACGCTCGAGGGGCTGGCGACAACAAGGGGCAGTTCCTGGCTCACATCCTGGCGGTGAAGCTGCTGGTCGATACCGGCCGGCTGCCCAGGGTGAACCTCAAGTTCCTGCTGGAGGGGGAGGAGGAGTCCTCCAGCCCCAACCTGCGGGGTTTCGTCGAGAAGAACCTGGATCTGCTGAAGGCCGACCTGATGTACGCGGCCGACGGGCCGCAGCACCCCTCGGGCCGGCCCACCGTGTTCTTTGGTATGCGGGGCAACATGAAGATGGAGTTGGAGGCGACGGGGGCCAACCGGGACCTCCACTCCGGCAACTTTGGGGGGCCGGTTCCCAACCCCGTCTGGAAGCTGGTGGATCTGCTCGGCACCATGCGCTTCCCGGATGGTCGGGCGACCATCGAGGGCTTCTACGAGAGGGTCCAGCCGGCCACAGAGTTCGAGCGGGAGGTGATGGGGCGGGTTCCATTCGACGAGCAGGCGGTGAAGGCCGATCTGGGCATCAGCGAGTTCGCCGGCCCCAAGGAGCTCTCCTACTACGAGAAGCTGATGTTCCAGCCGACCCTGAATGTCACCGGCTTCGCCAGCGGCTACGCCGGCAAGGGGGCCAAATCGGCCATCCCCTCCAAGGCGGTGCTGAAGCTGGAGACGCGGCTGGTGGTGGACCAGGATCCGGAAGAGATCTACGCCAAGGTCAGGCGGCACGTCCAGCGGTACGCGCCGGACATCACCATCCGGAAGCTGGCCGGCACCAGACCCTCCAAGACCTCCCTGGATCTGCCGGTCTCCCGGATGGTGATCGAGGCGGTGGCCGACGCTCTCGACGTGGATCCGGTGGTGCTGCCGATGCTGGGTGGCTCCAGCCCCAACTATCTGTTCACCAACGTGCTGAAGGTACCGGCCGTCTGGAGCGCCTACGCGCAGCCCGACGAGAATAACCATTCACCCAACGAGAACCTGGCGCTGGAGGCCTTCTTCAACGGCATACGGGCGAGCGTGTCGGTGATCCAGCGGTTCGCCGCGATGCCCCGGGAGCAGCTAGCAGGTCGGTAGGAGGCATCCCTTATGGGTCCCACTGAAGCATTGGCGGCTTTCGCCGCCCGGAGGGGCGGCGAGCCGTTGCCGGCTCCGGTGGTGCACGCAGCCCGTCGGGCCGTCCTGGACTGTCTCGGGGTGGCGCTGGCGGGCTCCATGGAGCCCGCCGGACGGACCATCGCCGACCAGGCGAAGAGCCAGGGCGGCGCTGCGGAGAGCACTATCTGGGGCGAGGGCAGCCGGGTCAGCGCCCAGAACGCCGCGCTGGCGAACGGGACGTCTGCCCACGCCCTGGACTACGACGATACCAGCCACTCCATGCCGGGCCACCCCAGCGTCCCGGTCCTCCCGGCGGTAATGGCGGTGGGGGAGCGGTTGGGGTCCTCCGGCGCTGAGGTGCTGGAGGCCTTCGCGGTGGGGCTGGAGGTGGAGTGTAAGCTCGGCCGCTTCACCGGCCAGGAGACGTTCGATGCCGGATGGCACGCCACCACGACCCTGGGGGTGGTGGGGGCGACCGCTGGAGCCGGCCGGCTGATGGGGTTACACGCGACTGCTATGAGCCGCGCCCTCGGCATGGCCGTCTCGCAGGCCAGCGGTGTTCGCCAGAACTTCGGCACCATGACGAAGCCCTTCCACGTCGGGCGGGCGGCCCAGTCGGCGATCCTGGCCGTCGAGCTGGTCCAACGGGGCTTTACCGCCAGCGAGACCGGCATCGAGGGGATGTTCGGCTATTGGGACATGTTTGGAGGTGCGGTCAACCGGGATGGCGACGTCCTGGCCGCGGCCCTCGGCAACCCCTACGACGTCCTATCCCCGGGGATCAACTTCAAGGCCTATCCCTGCTGCGCCTCCACCCACGCCGCGATCGATGCCGCCCTGCAGCTGTCGGGTGGCCTCACCGAAAGTGCCATCGAGAGGGTGATGGTGGACGTTCCCTACACCGCACCCCTGGTGCTGATCCACCACCGGCCCGCTACTCCTCTTGCAGCCAAGTTCAGCCTGGAGTACTGCGTCGCCAGGGCCCTGCTGGATGGTCGGGTCGCCCTCGGTCACTTCACCGAGGAGTCGGTCAACCAACCCGGGGTGCAGGCGCTGTTGCGGCGGGTGGAGTATCGCATTCCCGACGACTGGCAGAAGGGGGCCGGACCCTGGAAGCTGGGCCACGCTCGAGTCGAGGTGCTGCTGAGGGACGGCAGCCTCAGGCGGGGCGAGACGACCGTACCCCGAGGGGACTGCACCAACCCATTGAGCGACCAGGAGTTGGAGGCCAAGTTCCTGGAGTGCGCTGTCCTGGCCCTGGGCGATCCTCGAGCTAAGGAGGCCCTGGAGTTGATTAGAGCCTTCGAGCGACTGGACAACGTGCGGCGGTTGGTGGCGATCCTCGTCCCACCGACCCGGTCGAGGTGACCCGGCATGGGTAGCTACGTCGTCGTCCGGCTGGCTCAGTCGATAGTGCTGATCCTGTTCGTCAGCATGTTGACCTTTGGCCTGATTCACTCGGCGCCCGGCGGACCCGCCATTCTGCTGGCCCCCGAGATGACCAAGGAGCAGATCAAAGCCGCCGAGAAGAGTCTGGGTTTGGATCAGCCGCTACCGATCCAATACGGCCGTTGGCTGAGCAACGTGGCCCAGGGGAACCTGGGGAACTCCTATACCCAGGGGCTGCCGGTGGTGACGCTGGTGGGGAAGCGGCTGCCCGAAACCATCGAGCTGGTATTCACCGGCCTGCTGATAGCCGTGATCGTCGGCATCCTGATCGGCATCGTCTCCGCCATGAAGCAGTATTCCATCGTCGATCACCTGGCGACGGGGTTCTCCTTCTTCGGGATGTCGGTTCCGGTCTTCTGGCTGGGGCTGATGCTGATCATCCTGTTCTCCATCAATCTGCAATGGCTGCCCTCGGCCGGCGCCTACACCCTGGGGGCTCCGGCTTCGCTGCAGGACCGGTTATCCCATCTGGTGCTGCCGGCCATAGTCCTGGCCACGGCCAATCTGGCCCAGATCGCCCGATACACCCGCTCCAGCATGCTGGAGGTGCTAAACGCGGATTACCTCCGTACGGCCCGAGCCAAGGGGCTGAAGGAGCGGGTGGTGATGGTTCGCCACGCACTGAGGAACGCCCTCATCCCCATCGTGACGGTGGTGGCGCTGATGGTGCCCCGCCTGGTGAGCGGCGTCGCCATCACCGAGAGCGTCTTCGCCTGGCCGGGGATGGGACAGCTGGCCGTCGACTCAGCGATCCAGCGGGACTACCCCGTGGTGATGGGGATCACCCTTCTGGTGTCGCTGCTGGTGGTGGTCACCAACTTCCTGACCGACCTCAGCTACCTGTTCCTCGATCCCCGCGTGAAGCTGAAGTGAGGTGGAGGAAAGGGTGGGAGCAGTTCAAGCCATCTCCAGAGCCGACGGTCTAGAACCCGCCACGACGCTGAGGAAGCGACGGAGCGCCTTCAGCCGCTTCAGTCGCAACCCCTTCGCGGTGGCTTCCCTGGCCTATCTGCTGTTGGTCATCCTGGCGGCGGTCTTTGCGCCGCTGGTAACGACCTACTCCCCGGACCGGATCATCCTGGGCCAGCAGCTGCTGCCTCCGTCACCCCAGCATTGGATGGGAACCGACGAGAGCGGGCGGGATGAGTTCGCCCGCATTCTGTACGGGGCCCGCATCTCCCTGACCATCGGCGTCGTGGCCATGCTCCTCTCGGTGACCCTGGGGACCATCATCGGGGCGATATCGGGCTTCTTCGGCGGCGTCGCCGATGCCATCACCATGAGGCTCACCGACGCCATGCTGTCGATCCCGATCTTCTTCCTGCTGCTGACGGTGCTGGCCGTCTTCGGCTCCTCGGTGCCCACCATCATCGTCGCCATCGGCCTCTCCAGCTGGATGACGACGGCGCGGGTGGTTCGCTCGGAGGTGCTGAGGACGGTGAACCTGGAGTACGTGACTGCGGCCAGGACCCTGGGAGCCAAGAACTGGCGGATCGTCTCGCGCCACCTGGTCCCCTCCTCGATCCCCTCCATGCTGGTGGCGTCGACCATCGGCGTGGCCCAGGCGATCCTGACCGAGTCGGCCCTCAGCTACCTGGGGGTGGGCGTTCAGCCGCCCATGGCCTCCTGGGGCAACATGCTGAGCAATGCCCAGAGCTACTTCTTCCCGGCGCCGATGCTGGCCCTGTGGCCGGGCATCATGATCCTGTTGACCGTGCTCAGCTTCAACTTCATCGGCGACTCGGCCCGCGACACCTTCAGCCCCTACCAGAAGGAGTAGCGGCAGGTCCAAGAGATTTCCTACTCTTCTCAGTTTACCCCTGCTCTGCAGGGTGGAGGGAGATCTATGACCATAGAGCTCACCGACCGAGTAGCTATTGTCACCGGCGCCGCTCAGGGCATCGGCGAGGCAACCGCCCGAAAGCTGGCCGAGCGGGGCGCTCGGGTCATCGGGATCGACCTGAAGGCCGATGCGTTGGGGCAGGTGATGGCCGGCATCCCAAACGCCGTCGCCATGTCGCTGGACGTCACCGACGCCGAGGCCGACCAGCGGGCCGTCCGGGAGGTCCACCAGCGTTTTGGTCGCATCGACATCCTGGTCAACGTGGCCGGCGGCATGATCGGAGCGCCCGGGGGCATCGACGGGATTACCCTGCAGGACTGGCATAGGGTGGTCGCCGTCAACCTCCACGCCCCCTTCTACCTCAGCCTGGCGGTGGCGCCAACGATGAGGGAGCAGCGGCGGGGCCGAATCATCACCGTCGGCTCGGGGGCCGGACGCAGCCACAGCCGAACCCGCGTTCTACCCTACGCCGCCTCCAAAGCGGGGGTCCACGGCCTGATGCGACAGTTGGCCGTGGAGCTGGCGCCCTTCGGGGTGACCTGCAACGTGGTGGCTCCGGGCCTCATCCTGAGCCCCCTGGGGCGCGAGGGCTGGGAGCGGCGCACTGAGGAGGAGAAGCGGGAGTCGCTGAGCACCATCGCCGCCGGGCGGTTGGGCGATCCCATGGAGATCGCCAACGTCATCGCTTTCGTTGCCTCCGACGAGGCCAGCTACATCGTCGGCCAGACCATCTCGGTCGACGGCGGCCACTGGATGTTCTGATTACTGTTGGCGCGAAGCATTCGCGGCCGCGAATGCTTCGCCCTTGCCAAGCTAGGAGCAGGACTATGCGCATCACGATCGTCGGTGCCGGGGCCATCGGTGGCACCACCGGCGCCTTCTTGGCCAGAGCCGGGGAGGACGTGCTCTTCGTGGACGTGGTCCAGGAGCACGTGGACGCCATCAACCGGCGAGGTCTGACCATCACCGGCCGTGACGAGTTCACCGTCCAGGTGCCGGCCATCACCCCCCGACGACCTCTCCGGTCCGCTGGATTGGGTCTTCCTGTCGGTGAAGTCCCAGCACACCGAGGCGGCGCTTCGTCCCATCGTGCCCCTCCTGGGTGAGAAATCCTTCGTCCTGTGCCTCCAGAACGGCTTCAACGAGCGGCGGGTCGCCGCCACGATCGGCTCCGAGCGCACCCTCGGCGCCCACGTGAACTTTGGGTCGGACTACCTCGGCCCCGGGCGGATCCTGTATGGCAGCGAGGGGGCCTTCTACGTCGGGGAGCTGGATGGCTCCATGAGCGACCGAGTCATCGCCCTGCACGGGAAGCTGTCCCAGTTCTGCGAGGCCATCGTCACCCAGAACATCTGGGGGTACAAGTGGTCCAAGCAGTGTCTCGCCTCTCTCAACTACGCCACCGCGCTGGTGGACGCCGACGTGGGGGACATCCTGGCTCCGGAATGGAGCCGGCGGGTGATGGTGGCGCTGCTAGGAGAGGCCGTGCGGGTGGCCGAGGCGGAGCGAGTGAAGCTGGAGCCCTTCGATGGCTTCGAGCCCGATCTGATGAACCCGACGACGCCCGGGGAGCTGCAGGCCGCCGTGAAGTCGGTGGACGCCATGACCGACGAGTACTGGCGGGCGCCCGACCGGCTGAAGAAGCGCACGGGGATCTGGAGAGACCTGGTGGTGCGCCGCCGCAAGACGGAGGTGGACCACCGGATCGGCGAGCTGGTGAAGCGCGGCAGAGAGTTGGGGTTGGAGCTTCCCCTGAACGCCGCGCTGCACAAGATGATCGAGGAGATCGAGGAGGGCGCCAGGCCCATGAGCACGGACAACCTGCGGGAGCTGGAGCGGCTGGTGGACGCACTTCACCTACTGCCGGCGTAAGGGCAGTGACGGCCGCGTTCGGCCTCCAGCGGGGGTGCACGTCGGTATGCCCAAGGGCAGACAGGCAGGTCTGCCCCCAGGATGGCGACGATCGTTGGGAGGTCTCCATGCATCGAATCGGAATGGTCAACGTGGGCCAATCCCCCGAGGAGGATCTCATCCCCTTCCTGCGGGGAGCCTTACGCGGCCCGTGGAGGTGATCGAAAGGGGCATCCTGGACGATCTGGATGCCGAGGGGATAGCCGCTCTGGGGCCGGACCCCGGCGAAGTCGGCATCGTCTCCAAGCTGCGGGACGGTTCCCTGACCCTGCTGTCCCATCCCAAGACAGTGCCGGCGGTGCAGCGGGTGGCGGACCGGCTGGTGGGGGAGGGCGCCCAGGTGGTGGTCATCCTCTGCGGCGCCGATTGGAGTGCCATCCGGTCCCCGGCCCTGGTCGTGAACCCGGGCAAGCTGTTTCCCTCCATCATCTCCTCTCTGGCTCGCGATCGCAGGCTGGGCATCATCAAGCCGTCGCCGGGGTAGGTGGAGAGGGAGAGGAAGAGGTACGCCGACCTGGGCATCGAGGCGGTGGTGACCGCGGCGCCACCCTCTACCGATGAGAACCGGCTGGCGGCCGCGAGGGAGGCAGCCTCCTTCCTGCGTTCTCGGGACGTGGATCTGGTGTGGATGACCTGCGTCGGGATGGACCAGGCGATGAAGACGGTCGTCGAGGAGGTGGTGGACAAGCCGGTGATCCTGGCTCGAACCCTCCTGGCGGGCGTCCTGAACGAGTTGGTGCCGACAGTGGGTCTTGCTCTCTCAGCGCGATCGCTCTAGCGTCGTGCCCTAGCCGCGAACCGGCAGGACGCTCTAACTGGGGAGGAATGGTGGAAATGGCCGATCTGGAGAAGCTGTTGCGGGAGCAGGTCGATGCCGCCGAGGCCTGGAGGCACGTCGAAAGGCTCTCTACCATAGTTAGGACGGCGGGCACGCCGGAGGAAAAAGAGGCCGTAGATTACTTCATGGCCAGGCTGGCCGAGTACGGCGTCCCCGCCCAGCTGCATCAGTTCGAGGCCTTCGTCAGCCATCCCCTGGAGGCCGAGCTGGAGATCCTGGAGCCCGAGCACGCCTTCATACCCTGCCGGCCGGGCGCCTTTGCCGCCAGCACTCCGGAGGGCGGCATCGAGGCCGAGGTGGTCTATCAATCCTCCGCTGCCGACAGGGGAAGCAAGGAGGGGATGATCTTCGACCGCCAGGCGGGCAAGTCCGACGAGTACAGCGGGGAGAGCATCGCCGGGAAGATCGTCATCACCGCCAGCGGCGGGCCGGACGGTGTCAAGCACGCCCAGGACGCGGGGGCCGTGGCCCACTGCCACGTCTGGCCCTCCGACGAGGACGTGATCCACGAGCGGATCACCACCTCCATCTGGGGCACCCCGACCCCCGAGTCCATCGGCCGTCTGCCGAAGATTCCGGCCATCGACCTCAAGAAGAGGGACGGGGAGAGGCTGAAGGCGCTCTGCCAGCGGGGCACCGTGCGGGCCAGGCTGAAGACCAGGGTGTTCATCGGCTGGAGGACCGTTCTGCTGCCGGTGGCCACTATCGAGGGTCGGGTGGAACCGGAGAAGTTCCTGCTGGTCGGCGGCCACCACTGCTCCTGGTTCGTCGGCACCACCGATAACGCGACCGGCAATGGATGCATGCTGGAGATGGCGAGGGTGCTCCACCTGAACCGGGACAAGCTTCGGCGAAGCGTCCGCATCGCCTGGTGGCCTGCCCATTCCCACGGCCGCTACGCCGGCTCCACATGGTACGCCGACAACGCCTTCGACGACCTTCGTCGAAGCTGCATCGCCTACCTGAACATCGACTCCCCCGGGGTTCGGGGGGCTACCCTCTGGGACTGCTTCTTCAACCACGCGGAGGTGGAGCAGTTCATGGATCGGGTGATGCTGGATGTGACCGGCCGGAAGCAGGAGATCCGGCGGCCCTTCAAAGCCGGCGACCAATCCTTCTCCGGCATCGGGATGCCCTCCCTTGGAGCTTCCCCCATGATCCCGGTCGACTCCCCCGACCGAGCTGTCGTCGGCGGCTCGGGCAACGGCTACTGGTGGCACAGTCCGGAGGACACCCTGGACAAGGGGGATCCCGAGAGGCTGGCCTTCGACACCGGGCTCTATCTGGCCGTCGCGGCGCGGTTGTGCACCGCCGAACTGCTTCCCTTCGAGTTCGTCACGGCCGCGAAGGACTTCGAGAGGCTGGTGGGCAACCTGAAGGAAGCGGCCGGGAGCCATCTAGATCTGTCCCCCCTGTTGACCTCGACCGAACGGTTCGAGGCGGCCGCCTGGCGGCTGGAATCGGCGAAAGGTGGGGCCGCGGGTCCCAAGGCGAACATCCTGAACGAGGGGTTGATGCGGATCAGCCGAATCCTCAGCCCGGTCCTCTACACCGTGGCCGGTGATTACGAGCAGGACCCGGCGCTGCAGGCCCCGATGCTACCGGGCCTGGATCCCGCCAGGAAGCTGGCCAGGATGGATCCGGCCGGCAGCGAGTATCGTCTCTTGAGGACCTGGTTGGTGCGACAGCGGAACCGAACCGAGGACGCCCTCTACCGGGCCACGGCCGAGGTGAACCGGGTGCTCGCAGAACTGAAGTAGCCGTAGGGGCGAAGCATTCCCGCGGGAATGCTTCGCCCAACAGCGCGGACTCTTGCAGTTGACGGGCGGGTTGCCCCAACCCGTCCTACTTTGTTTGGGGGGAGCTGAAGCAATGGAATCGGAACAGCTGCAACGGCTGATGACCGACGTGGTCAACGTGCGGCGCTGGCGGCCGGATCCGGTCGCCGAGGGGGATCTGGCGCAGCTTCTCGTGGCCTTCGGGGCTGCGCCCTCCACCGGCCAGCCGTGGGAACTGCTTCGGCTGGAGTCATCGTCGGCCAAGCAGGCGGCCGTTAGCGCGACCCTGGAACCCCTCATGACGCCGGGGACCGAGGCGGCCCAGGGATGGTTGGCCGAAGCGCCGGTGGTGCTGGCCGTCTGTGCGGAGATCCGCCGGGCCACGGCGCGACTGGGCCAGGCAGGCCGTCTGATCGCCCTGCAGGAGGTAGGGGCGGCCATCCAGAATCTGCGGCTCATGGCCAACAACCTGGGGCTGCGCACAGGGGTCGTGCGAGAGTTCGTGCCGGATCGGATGAGAGAGGCCCTGGGGCTGGAGTGGTTCCTGGAGCCGGTGGCGCTGGTGGCCATCGGCTGTTCCGACGTCTACCTGGAGTATCCGCCCAGATACTCCGTTGCCGAGTTCAGCCGGGTTCACGAGCCGCCGCCTCCCGCTCCATCGGGCACCGAGAGGCCGTTGCCGGCAGCCCCGGCAGCCCCTTCGACCCCCGGGGAGGGGGGATCGGGCGTGCGATCGGCCATCTACCGACGGCGCAGCGTGAGGCGATACTCGGGAGAGCCCCTAGCCCCCGGGGTGCGGGAACGGTTGCTGGAGGCTGCCATCCACGCTCCCAGCGCCGGCAACATGCAGCCCTGGGAGTTCATGGTCCTGGAGGGGAGGGAGGCCCGAGAGGCCGCGGTAGCCGCCACCTATTCGGGGTACTTCGCGGGTCCCGACAACCGGCAGAGCTGGTTGCTGGAGGCCCCGCTGCTGATCGCCGTGGGCGTGAACCGGCGTAGGACGGCCGGTCGGTATGGCGACGCCAACGCTCGCTGGTCGGTCCTGGATGTGGCGGCGGCCATTCAGAACCTGATCCTCACCGCCACGGAGATGGGGTTGGGTAGCTGCTGGATCGGCGGGTTCAAGGAGGCGGAGATGGCCCGAACGCTGGGCGTGCCCGACGGGGTGCAGGTGGTCAGCCTGGTAGCGGTGGGTGCCGCCGCTCACGCCCCGGCCCAGCGCTACCGCATGCCCCTGGAGTTGGTGACCCATCGGGACCGATGGGGTGTTCCCCTCTATGGACCGGAGTCCGGTCGCGACTGATCCAACGGGACGGGTCCCGCCATCCACGGCGATCTTGGGATCGCCGGCAGGAGCCGGCTCCTACGGTTTGCCGGCCACAGGACGTGGGGCGGGGTCTTGGGCCCGCCGCCCGCTCTGCGTTCCCGGGATCGCCGGCAGGAGCCGCTCCGACGGGGTGAAGGCACTGGATCGGTTCCGGCAGGGCGGGCCATGCTGAAGAGCGGCCTGGACGGCCGTATGCGCCACGGCGTCGAGTTCGTCGTCGGCAGGGCTCGCCGGGTGAGCGTGATGGTGCGGGACCTGGTGGAGCTGACATATCTGGCGGCCGGGCAGCCGCTGTAGCTGAACCTGGCGCGGCTGGACTTCAGAGCCTTGGTGTAGCTCGCTGCTCTGGCGGCGGTCGGCATCCCAGGACTCAGGACTGAGGACCCAGGGCTGGTCCTCAGCCCTGGAGATTCCACCGGAACACCCTCTCCTTCGTCCCTGCCAGGTCGCGGATGACTATCTCGAAGTAGCGGGACTCCAGGCTGGGCACCGGGTTGTCCCCAGCGTCCCTCCTGGGGAAGGCAGCGATCCCGGCCTTTCGGGAGCCCTCCTCTATCGGTTTCCAGAAGGGGGTGCCGTACTCCATGCCCTTCTCCTCCCGCAGGTAGATCATCGCCTTGAGGTCCCAGGTGGACATCTCGAGGGCCGGCGCGTCGACGACCACCCGGAAGAGCAGGTATCGCTGGGGATCCAGGCCCGAAGCTGCCTCGGGATGCCCCCGCAGGTACTCGGGGGCGAGCCAGACCACCGATACCCTGGCGCCCCCCTCGCCCCGGTCGGAGCGGGTCATCTGACCGACCTGAGGGTCGTCGGCGGCAGGCGAGGGCGCGGCCGTGGCGTGCGCAGCGGAAGAGGCCCGGGCGGCTGGGGCCGTGAAGGCCCGCCTCGGTACCGTTCTGGCGGCGACCGTGACCAGCACCAACAGCATCGCCGCGAGGAGGGCGGCTCGATGGATGGACATGGATAGCTCTCCGTGCCGGTTGGGGATAACCCAAGTCTAGCATGCCATCGATCCCGTTGCCATAGCCACGGTCCCTGGGTGCGCATCCAACGGTCACCCGGGGGTCTGACTCGAATCCGTGGCCCCGGGATCGCTGGACCACCAATGGTTTACGGAGTAAACTAAGATGCTCCGCGCCGTTGCGGTCAGTTCTCCGCGTCAAAATGATCCCAGGAGGCGAAGATGCGAGGCTCGCAGGTAGTGGCCGGCCATCACGGGATGCCGTCCCTGACCGACATAGATTTCGGCATGAGTCCCTTTACCGTTGCCTGGGAGATCACCCAGGCCTGCGCCCTGGCCTGCGTCCACTGTCGGGCCTCGGCCCAGCCCAAGCGCGACCCCCGGGAGTTGACCACCGAGGAGGGCTTGACCCTCATCGATCGGATCACCGAGATGGGGAACCCGATCCTGGTGATCACCGGCGGCGACCCCCTGATGCGGCGGGACGTCTACGACCTGATCCGCCACGGGGCGGAAAAGGGGCTAAGGGTCTCTCTATCCCCCAGCGCCACGGCGCTCCTCACTAAGGAGCACCTCCAGAGGGCCAAGGACGCCGGAGTGGTGCGGATCCACCTCAGCCTGGACGGCTCCACCCCGAAGATCCACGACGCCTTCCGGCAGGTGGACGGCTCCTTCGCCCGCACCCTGAGGGGTGTGGAGGCCGCCCGGGAGATCGGCCTCTCCCTGCAGATCGGCACCACGGTGACCAGGCGCAACCTGGCGGATCTGCCCGCCCTCTCCGAGCTGATCTCCGGCTTCGGGGCGCTGATGTGGAACATCTTCTTCCTGGTCCCCACCGGCCGCGGTAAAGAGGACGACATGGTGACGGCCCAGGAGCACGAGGACACCTTCCACTGGATGTACGACCTCTCCAAGACGACGCCCTTCGACGTGCGCACCACGGCGGCCCAGCACTACCGGAGGGTGGTGATCGAGCGGACCCGGGCCGAGCTGGGGAAGGACGGGGCGATCCACCAGGCGCTGACGGGGGCCGGCTACAGCTTCCAGGACGGCCTGAACCGTCCCCAGCAGGGGGTCAACGACGGCAAGGGCTTCTGCTTCATCTCCCACACCGGGGACGTCTGCCCCAGTGGCTTCCTCCAGCTATCGGCCGGCAACGTCCGGGAGACCCCCATCGCGGAGATCTACCGGAAATCGAAGCTGTTCCGAGAGCTGCGGGAACCGTCGCTGCTGAAGGGGCGCTGTGGCGCCTGCGAGTATCGGCGGGTGTGCGGCGGCAGTCGCGCCCGAGCCTGGGCCCTCACGGGCGACTACCTGGGCGAGGAATCCCGCTGCCTCTACCAGCCCAAAGGCGGCGAGCTACTGTAGCAGTCGGTGTGGTGGCTGTAGGGGCGGTTCGCGAACCGCCCCTACAGCGTGTGTAGCGTCACGGTGACCTGGTCGTTCGCGAACCGCGCCCCGCCCCTCGGTTTTCCAGCCGTGTGACATTTGTCGCAGAAGGCACGGGCCTCCCGATGGTGTAATTCGGACCAACAAGGCCGAATTAGTGCGGGATGACCCGCAGGCCAA
>DAHVXI010000092.1:0-17246 GCA_027356795.1 Chloroflexota bacterium
GGTGGAGCGGGGTTATGGCCTCATCACCGCCGATGTCCGGGAGGTGGTTGGTGTGGGCAGGGAGAGAACCCGCCGCCTTCTCCGCCAGTTGGGGGATTGCGGTCTCGGTGGGGTGCTGATGGTCGGTCAGGTGGGGCAGCCTATCCTGGGCATCCCGGTGCAGCAGCACACCTTCGGAATAGCCCTGGTGGCCGGCATCAATCCTCCGGTGGCCGCCTACGAGGCCGGCGTGCCGGCGGAGTTTGCCTGCAGTGAGGGGCTCGTGGACTACTCGCTGCTGAAGCCCATCGAAGAGTTGGCGCCGACGTCCCAGGGAGAAGATGACGGCGTGGGCGGTGTCCTGGTCGCCGCCGAACGAGCCGGAGTCTGGGCCGGATAGCCTCTGAGGTCCCCGCAGATACAACATTCGTCGTAGATCATCTACGAGTAACCGTTGAGAAGGACCGCCGGAAAAGGCGGTCCTTTTCTCGTACCCCCAATCCACTGTTTGGCCGATCACGGATGAAACATCCTCCACTACATTAGGCTCCGAAGAGTTGTGGAAGTTGAGCAAAGGGGGGGACGTTCCGACTATGTGGTTGACATCGCTGTCCATCCGCAGGCCGCTCATGATAGTGATGGCGATCCTGGCCATCATGATGGCGGGAGCCGTTGCCTACCGGTCCATGGCCGTGGAGCTGATGCCCAGCGTCAGGATCCCGGTCGTCGCGGTCAGCATCGCGTACCCCGGCGCCGGCCCCAAGGAGGTTGAATCCCGCATTACCAAGCCGGTCGAGGACGCCGTGGCCAGCACCCCGGGCTGAAGAAGCTCAGCTCGACCTCGGGGGATGGCAGCAGCCTGACCATCATCGAGTTCAAGGAGAGCATGGACCCGGATCTCGTCGCCCAGGATGTGCAGCGGCGGGTCAACCTGGTCCAGCCCGGTTTCCCCGAGGGCGCCAAGGCGCCCGCGGTCATGAAGTTCAGCATGAGCGACAGCCCCATCATCGTCGCTGGGGTCGGCTGGGATCGCAACCCGGCGGGCATCTATCAGCTGGTGGATACCGCCATCCGGCCGAGGCTGGAGGCCGTCGAGGGGGTGGCATCGGTCCAGCTGTTCGGCGGGCGAGAGCGGGAGATCCAGGTCAGCATCGACCGGGACAAGCTGGAGGCGCGCGGCATTTCCCTGCCCCAGGTCACCGGCGCACTGGCAGCGGCGAACCTCTCGGCGCCGGCCGGTTTCGTCCAGGATGGGGACAGCCAATACAACGTGCGAGTATACGGCCTGTACCAGGAGCTGGACCAGCTGGGCAACCTGGTGCTGTCTGCCTCCTCCAACGGAAGCATCGTCCGGCTCAAGGACGTCGCCTCTATCGAGGATGGCTTCAAGAAGCAGAGTGCCCTCAGCCGGGTCAACGGGCACGACGGGGTCGCCATCCTCGTCCAGAAGCAGCAGATGGCCAACACCGTGGCCGTGTCCCAGGGTATTCAGAAAGCTCTTAAGGAGCTCGCCCCAACCCTGCCGGATGGGGTGGAGATATCCGTTGTCCTCGACGACGCCAAGTTCGTGAAGCAGTCGCTGGAGGGGGTCCAGGGCAGCCTGAGAGACGCCGTCCTCATCGTGGCTTTCGTGCTGCTGCTGTTCCTCCACACCTGGAGGAGCACCCTGATCGTGCTGATCTCCATCCCCACCTCGCTGATCGCGACCTTCGGTATCATGTGGGCGATGGGCTTCTCGATGAACATGATGAGCATGATGGGGCTCTCGCTCACCGTCGGGATCCTGGTGGACGACTCCATCGTGATCCTGGAGAACATATACCGCCACATGAAGTTGGGGGAGAGCCCCTGGTCCGCCGCCTTCAAAGGCCGGTCGGAGATCGGGGCCGCCGCCGTGGCAATCACCCTGGTGGACGTGGTGGTGTACACGCCCCTCGCTTTCTCGACGGGGATGACGGCCCAATTCTTCAAGGAGTTCAGCGGCAGCATCGTGGCAGCCACGCTCTTCTCCCTGCTGGTCTCCTTCACCCTTACCCCTATGCTCGCCTCGCGCTGGCTGAAGGCGACCGACGAGGAGCGCTCCCCGCTGGCCCCCGTGTGGCGGCGGTGGGAAGGGGGATACGAGGCGCTGGCCCGCGGGTACCGGCGGCTGCTCGGACGGGCCCTCGGCCTCCGCTGGCTGGTGCTGCTGGCCGGCTTCCTCGCATTCGTGGCCGGCATCGCCCTGGTTGGCATGGGCGCGGTGGGCACCGAATTCATGACCCAGTCCGACCAGGGCACGTTCACGGTCCAGGTGCAGATGCCGGCGGGGAGCGCCCTTTCGTCCACCAGCCAGTCGACCCTAGGGCTGGAGAAGCAGATAGCAGCGCTCCCGGAGGTGCAGAACCTCATCTCCATCATCGGCAACGGTGGGGCTCGATCGAGTTCGATCTACGTCAGCCTCAAGCCGTTATCCCAGCGAACACGCGGCATCGCCCAGGTATCGGACGATGTGAGGCGGATGGCCACCGCCATACCAGGCATGAAGGGCCAGGTGTCTACGAGCAGCATGGTCGGCTTTTCGGGGCAGGCCATCGCGGTCTCGGTCCAGGGCGCGGACACGGCGGTGCTCGCGAAGCTGGCCGGGCAGGTGGAGGAGCTCCTCCGAAAGACGCCGGGCACGGTCGACGTCACCAACAGCGCCGTCCTGGGCTCCCCAGAGATGCGGGTCGAGATCGACCATCAGAAGCTGGCGGACCTGGGGCTCACCACAGCTCAGGTGGCCTCGGCGGTGCGGACGGCCCTGGATGGGACGGTGGCGACGGAGCTGCGACGGGAAAACGAGGACAAGGTGGACATTCGGGTCCTCTACTCCCCCAGCGCCGCGGGTTCGGAACTGTCGTCGATACCGGATATCCCCCTCACCACGGCGACGGGGAGGCAGGTGAAGCTGAGCCAGGTGGCGAGCCTGGTGCCGGTGGAGGGCCCGTCGGAGATCACGCGGTTGAACCGGATGCGGAAGGTCACCGTTGGCGCGAACGGGAACGGCCGGCCACTTGGCGACGTCACCGACGATATCAAGCAGGGGCTGAAGAATATCCCACTGCCGGCGGGATACACGGTGATGGACGACTTCCAGCAGTGGGTGGGTGCCCGGCTCGGACGGAAATCGCGACCTGCCGAGGGCGCGGACGAGAGCCTCCCCAGCAGGATGTGACAGGAAGGAACGGACATGGCCCCCTGGAGCCGAAGCAGGTGAAGCCGGCTGAGGCGGTGGTCGAATGAACGGGTTCAGCGAAGCAAGAGGAATAGATGCCGTCGATGGTGCGGCGGTTCCCGAGAGGAGAGGACTGATGGACTGGCGACAGGTAAGCCGGGCGCGTGGCCTGGGCAAATGGGGGTTGGTCCTGTTGGGCATAACAGTAGCATCCGTGGCCCTGTGGGGGTTTTCCACCAGGGTCCAGGGGGCCGAGCAGACGGCGTCTACCTATCAGGGCACGGCGGCGACGGCGGCCAAGGCGGCTTACGACACGGCCGTGGAGAAGCTGAACCTCTTGAGGAGCAAGCCGCTGCCCGCGGAGCTTGCCGATGCCCAGAGCAAGGCGGACGCGGCCAAGGCGAGCTACGACTCAGCGCTGGCCAAGCTGGAGCAGACGAAGAAGGGGGCCACGGCCCAGGATCTCCAGCAGGCGGAGGGGTCTGTGGCCGCCGCCTAGGCCGGTCTGGCCAGTGCCTAGGCCAGGCTGAAGCAGATCAAGGATGGGCCCACCGAGGAGGAGCTCAAGGTCATCGAATCCACGGTTACCCAGGCCCAACAGCAGTACAACCTGGCGGCGAGCCCCTACACCAAGCATGACCTGGCGATGGCCAAGGCCGGGGTAGCCCAGGCCCAGGCTGTGGTGGATCTGGCGGAGCTGGCTCTCAAGGAGAGCGTGGTGGTCAGTCCTGTGGACGGCGTGGTGGCGGAGAAGTTCCAGTCGGTGGGGAGCCTGGTGAGTCCCCAGACGCCGATAGTGTCGCTGGTCTCCGCCGGGGTGGAGTTGGTGCTGGGGGTCGAAGAGGGCCAGATCGGCCAGGTGCGAGAGGGCCAGAAGGTGGAGGTCTCCGCCGCCGCCTACCCCGGGGTAACCTTCCCGGCCCGGGTAGCGCTGATCGCGCCCACGGCGGACTCGAAGACCCGGACCTTCCAGGTTAAGATCAGACCCGAGGATCTGGAGGGGAAGCTGCGGCAGGGGATGTTCGCCCAGGTGAAGATCGTCACCCAGGAGAAGGGGAAGGCGGTTCTGGTTCTCAAGGAGGCCGTGGTGACTCGATCTGGCCAGAGCTCGGTGTTCGTGGTGAGCGGCGACAACGTACAGATGCGGTCCGTGAAGCTGGGGTTGGCCCACAACGGTACCATCGAAGTTGCCAGCGGCTTGGAGCCCGGCGAGGAGATCGTGGTGGCCGGCCAGAGCGAGCTGAGGGACGGTGACAAGGTGACGAAGGCGTCGTAAGCCCATCGCAGGACATCGGTAGCTATCGCTTCTCCAGGGGGCGCTCCAGCGCCCCCTGGAGAAGCGATTCATTGAGGCAGCCTCGTGGACGGCTTCCACAACATTTGTCGTAGGGCATCTCCGCACCCTATGGAGCAACGGATCCGATTGCTGATTGCGGATGACCGCCAGCGATCTAGAGATGGACTTCGGGCGTTGCTGGCCACCTGCCCCAAGGTGGAAGTGGTGGGCGAGGCCGCCACCCTCTCTCCGCCTCCTCGCCCGACAATCCCCCAGACGGATTAGAGGGCTCTGAGGTAGCCCCACGTTTGGCCGGTTGTCCCCCTCGATCGTCACGCCCTCTCGTGCGACCGGGCGTTTACCCCAGCACCACCATCCAGATGCCCAGGACGGCGACCACGGTGCCCGTCGCGATCCGGGAGTTGATCCTCTCGTGGAGAAGGAACAGGGAGATCGGGAGCGCGAACAGTGGCGTGGTTGAGGCAAGTACCGACGCCTTGGCCGCCCCAGCGTAGCTCACGGCGACCAGGTAGAGCAGGGAGGAGAAGCTGTTGATGACCCCGGCTACCGCGACGATGGCGAAGGAGCGGCGGCTGAGCCCCGCGGTCGGCCGGCCGCCCGAGTTGAGGGCTTCCACGCCGAAGAGGAAGAGGGAAGCGGTGCTCATGCGCAGGAGGCTGGCCACCAGCAGGTCCACGTCGGCGAGGCCTGTCTTGAGGATGACGGTGGACGTCGCGTAGCAGAGGGCCGCGCCCAGGGCCGTGATGACACCGCGCTTGTCGGCCCCGCGAAGCCCCGGGCCCGCCTGTGCGGGGATGCCGCGGGGGAAGGCCAGCAGGTATATGGCCCCCAGCACCAGGAGGCTGCCGGTGATCCCGATCCAGGTGATCCTTTCCCCCAGCACCACCATCGCCAGCGCTATGGTGAGCAGCGGGCTGATGTTGGAAATGGGCAGGGCCCGGGAGGCGCCGATCATCTTCATGCCCTGAAGGAGCAGGCCGTCGCCCATGGCCTGTCCCAGCACTCCAGAGATCACGATGGCGGCCATTCCGCCGAGGGGCACGGCCTCCAGCTTCGGGACGCGGTCGAGAAGGACGACCAGCACTGCCAGGGTCACGGTCGCGAAGGAGCAGCGCAGCCAGTTGATGGTGACCGCGCTGGTCTTTTCGGAGGCCGCCCTCATGGCGGTGCTGACGGCGGCCCAGACCGCCGCTCCCCCGAGGCCGGCTAACTCGCCGAACAAAGATACCGGTTCCTCTCCATGCGGGATCGGCCGGACTGGGGACCCGAGAGCCGGCCACGGTCCCCATGATAGCAGCTTCAAGGTTCCGTGGTGCGCCCTATGCAGAAGAGCTCGCCCATCCGGCCGTCGTGCTGGGCGCAGCGAAGCATCTCGGCAGTGGAGATGCGACTCGCTCAGGACGACAAATGCGACCATGTGTGCAGGAGCAGGAGAGGAGGGCGAGATGCAGTACGACCAGTTCGTTGGACAGGTTCATAACCGTGGCCGGTTTGCCTCGGACGGCGATGCCATGCGGGCCATTCACGCTACCCTGGAGACCCTGGGCGAGAGACTGTATGGGGGCGAGGCTGACAACCTGGCCGCTCAGCTCCCCCCGGAGTTGGGACACTACCTCCGGGAGCCGGCCGTCAGCGAGACCTTCAACCTGGACGAGTTCTTCAACCGGGTCACCATGCGAGAGGGAGTCGACCTCCCCATCGCCGTCTACCATGCCCGGGTCGTGATCGAGGTGCTGAAGGAGGCGGTCTCGCCGGGACTGTTGGACAAGGTTCTCGACCAGTTGCCCGACGAGTACGACGCGCTCTTCAAGGTGGGGAGCCAGGGCAAGCTCACTCAGTGAGACGGGGAGCCGACGAGAGGCGGAGAGGGGGAGGGATCCCAAGTCCTCCCTCTCCCCCTGGGTGAGGCGCGAACAGGCCGCCGGCTCTGCCCGCGGGTCCTCGGGCATCGGGGTTGGCGGGCGGGCCGCTAGTTCATCTCCACGGCAGGCCCTTTCGCCGCCGGTTCCGGAGCGGGCGCGCCCTTTCGGAAACGGCGCTCGATCCATCGGCCCAGGATGAAGCTGCCGAACTGGGAGGCCAGGATCATGTAGACGAAGGCGACGGCCAGGACGATGGCCAGCTTCAGCGAGGCGAAGGCGTCGTCCATGTATCTGAGGTCGCCCGCCAGCTTTATGGTGACCCCCTCCGGCGGCCTCATCTCGGCGGCGGCCGTCCTGGCGTGGGATAGCACGACGCCCAGGTCGCGACCCGCAAAGCCGGCACCCACCACGTCTGCCGTCCGGTAGCTTCCCGCCCTGTTGCCGTTGATCAGGGTCCGAACCCGGCTATTGACAACCCCCACGGCAGCTGCTAGATTGTACACGCAAATGGTACATTGTCCCTCGGAGAGGTACACATGGAACCCAATGCCACCAGCTCCCTGCGCCGCGCCCTGTCCATGCTGAACTGGGTCGCCCTCCAGCAACGTCCCTGCGGCGTTCGAGAGATCGCTGCGGCCACCGGGGTGAACAAGACCTCGGTCCACCGGTTCTTGGACGCTATGCGCCAGGAGGGCTGGATCGTCCAGGATCCCCTTTCAGAGAAGTACCACCTCGGCCCCGCCCCGGTGGAGATCGGCCTCTCGGCCCTGGCCGGAATGGAGTTCCGGGCGGTGGCCCGCCCTCTCCTGGAGTCGATTGCTGAAGAGAGTGGGGAGACCAGCTATCTGGGCGTCCTGCTGGGCGCCGACGTCGTCTACGTGGACGTGGTGCTGGGCAGCCACGCCATCGTGGCCAAGCGGGAGATCGGCTCGCGACTTCCCGCCCACAGAACTGCCATCGGCAAGGTCCTCCTGACGGAGTTGCCCTCCGACCAACTGGAGAGGCTCCTCGGCGCCGACGGTGCGACCGCCCCATCAGCGCAAGATCGCACCATCGAACGGTTGCTGGGAGAGCTGGGCAGGGCAAGGGAGACGGGGTTGGCTCAGAATGACGAGGAGAGCGCACCCGGCGTGTACAGCCTGGCTGCCCCCTTCCGGGACTTCAGCGGGAGGGTTATCGCCGGGCTAGGGCTGGGAGGCCCCAAGAGCCGGATTCTGCCTCACCTCGAGGAGTACGCGGGACTGGTGAAAACGGCGGCCGCGGCTGCTTCCCGGGCCATGGGCTATCACGGCGGCATCGCCTAGCCTGTAGCTACCGAGCAAGCTCACGGTGGAAGGAGAGGCGGATGAGTTCCTTCGACGACAGCTAGGTAGGACCGGTATCGCATCCTGTTCGAGCCGGCAGCGCCGGTCTTCAGATCATCTTCGTCGGGCATCTTGGCATCGTCCATACAACTCCTGCGGCCCTGGGAGTTCCGGAATTACCCCGGATTGTGCTCAAAGTTCCCGTTTGCAGAGAGGTGACGAGATGGAAAGCAACGGCCAACACACGGACTATCGGCAAGATCCCATGGACACCAGCAACGACAAGCCTTCGAGTGCCATGCCGCTCCTGAGCAGACGGCTCTCTCGCCGCAAGCTCCTGGCCGGCTTCGGTGCCCTGGCCGGCGGCGCCCTGCTGGCGGCCTGCGGCGGCCAGCCTTCCGCTCCGGCGTCCACCGCCGCGCCCACCAAAGCGGCTTCGGGTGCCGCCCCAGCTCCCACCGCGGCGGCGGCCGCCCAGCCGACCGCTGCTGCGGCTCCCGCCGTCGTGAAGAAGGGCGGAACCATCAACTGGCTCGGCCATCCGGTGTTCGACGCCCTCACCAAAGACCTCAGGGCCCAGTACCAGCAGATGACCGGCACCAAGGTGAAGTTCGAGGGCATCCCATACCCGGGCCTGCGCGACAAGATCTACCTGGAGCTCGCGTCCAACTCCGCCTCCTACGATCTGGTCACCATGGGCAGCCAGTGGTGGACCTTCGACGTCAACTCGAAGATCGAGTCCCTGGACAACCTGATAAAGGCCGACCAGCCGGAGAAGCCCGCGAATCTGAACTCGGGACTGATCGACCTGTTCAAGGTGCAGGGCCAGCAGATCGGCTGGCCGCTCAGGAGTGGAGTCTTCATCCTCCACTACCGCAAGGATCTGTACGATGCTGCGGGTCTGCAGCCCCCCAAGACCTTCGACGACTACAGGGCCAACGCCCAGAAGCTCAACAAGCCGCCCGATCAGTTTGGCGCCTATGTGATGGGGACGGCGGACGGCTTCGCCTCCGACGACTTCATCAACTACCTGTACTCCTTCGGCGGAAAGATTCTCACCGACGACTTCAAGAGCTGCGTGCTCAACTCGGAGGCTGGATATGCCGCGGCGGAGTACTGGGCGAGCCTGATCAAGGGTGGGCTGGTGCCGCCCGGCACCGCCTCTCACAACTACTCCGACCTGATAGCCGCCCTGCAGCAGGGGCTGGCGGCCCAGGCCATCGCCTTCTCGCCCTACGCCGTCGACATCAACGACCCGAAGAAATCCAAGTTCTCCGGCAAGTTCGACTGGGCCCTGGTTCCGGTGGATAAGAAGTCGGGACTCGATCACAGCAGTACTTTCCTTCAGTGCTGGGGCGTCTTCATCCCCAAGGCATCTGCCAGGAAAGACACCACCTGGAACTTCGTCTCCTGGTTGACCAACGGGAAGAACGACATCGCCATGGCCATGAGCGGGAACGGGCCGGTGCGAAACCCCACCTTCGACGACGCGGCGTACAAGAAGATCAACCCGTCGGGGGCCGTCACCGTCAAGGCGATGACCTACGGCAACCTGGGGATCCCTGCCGCGCCCAAGAGGCCCCAGATCCAGAACGTGCTGACGACCCAGTTCAACGCCGTGGCGGCCGGCACCAAGTCGCCTAAGGAAGCCATCGACGAGAGCACCAAGCAGATCCAGGCCCTCCTGTAGCTGTCTTGGCGCGCCTGCATCCAGTGGCTCTTGCCGTGGGGTGGGCTCAAAGCGGGAGTTCGGACGGAATATGGACGCACAAGGGTCGGTAAACGTCGCCTCTGCGCCTGCCTCGCGGCGCCACTGGATCTACCAGCGGCTCAGCCCGTATCTCTTCTTGCTGCCGGTGACCGTCGTCCTGGTAGGCATACTGCTCGGACCCACCATCTTCGCCGGGTTCGTGAGCTTTGCTACCTACGACATGTTCGGCGGAACCATGAAGTATGCGGGCCTGCAGAACTACTCCAAGATCGCCGCGGACCCGGAGTTCTTTCAATCCCTCGGCAACACCCTCGTCTACACCCTGCTTACGGTCGGCGTCGAGTTCCTCTTCGGCCTCGGCATCGCCTTGCTCCTCAACCGGGAGCTGCCGGGCATGGGTGTCATCCGGGCCCTGGTCATAGCCCCCTGGATATTGAGCGACGTCATCGCCGGACTCGACTGGAGGATGATGCTGCAGGATAACTACGGGGTGGTCAACTACCTGCTCGGTGTCCTGTGGGCCCCGGCGGGCAGCACGCCGTGGCTCTCCGCTCCGGGCTGGGCCATGGTCTCGGTGGTGCTGGCCGACGTTTGGCACAACACGCCCTTCGTCGCCCTGCTGCTCCTGGCGGGCCTCCAGGCTATCCCCCAGGAGCCGTTTGAGGCGGCGAGGATCGACGGGGCGTCCAGTTGGCGGACTTTCCGCCACGTGACCGTGCCCCTCCTGAGCCCCGCCATCTTCGCCGTGGTGCTCTTCAGAACCATGTTCGCTTTTCGGGAGTTCACCGTCCCGTGGACCATCACCTCGGGCGGTCCCTCCAACTCCACGGAGCTGCTGTCCATCTACCTGTACAAGCAGATGCTGACCTTCTTCAACTTCGGGACTGCTTCGGCGGTCAGCGTCGTCATGCTGGCGCTGACCATACTCGCTACCCTCGCCTTCCTGCGGGGGCTTTTCAGGGAGCTGTAGGCCATGGAGAGGAGCCCCAACCACTTGGAGACGAAGAACCGAAGGCCGGTTCGGCCGCGGGCCCTCGTCGGCCAGACCCTGGTCTGGCTGGGCATCGCCGCCGTCCTGTTCTGGACTCTCTTCCCCATCTACTGGCTGGTCACCATATCCCTGAAGACCAGGGTTCAGATCTTCTCCATGCCACCCCTGTTCCTATTCGCTCCCACCGTGGAGAATTACCAGCGAGTCATCGCTGAGGTGAATTTCGACCGGTACTTCGTGAACAGTCTCATCATCGCCGGCGCGTCCACCATCATCGTGCTCTTCGCCAGCCTGCTCTCCGCCTACGCCTTCTCACGCATGCGCTTCGCGGGCAGGAAGCTTGCCTACTTCCTCGTCCTGGCGATACGGACCCTGCCGCCGGTGGCCGCGATCCCGCCCATATTCCTCCTCTACATGAACCTATCGCTGAAGGACACCCCCCTGGGAATGGTGCTGCTCTACAGCGCCTTCTTCGTGTCCTTCGCGGTGCTGATGATGAAGTCCTTCTTCGACGAGGTGCCGGTAGAGATCGACGAGGCCGCGATGGTGGACGGGTGCAGCAGGGCGCGAATCCTCTGGAGCATCGTCCTTCCGGTGGTGGCCCCGGGCACGGCAGCGACGGCCATCTTCGCCTTTATCTCGGCATGGAACGAGTTCTTCTTCGCCCTGGTGTTCACCGCCAGCAACGCCAAGACGGCGCCGGTGGCCCTGGCCTCTTTCGTGGGTGAGTCCGGCGTGGACTGGGGGATCATGACCGCCGGCTCCACCATCGTGATGCTCCCGTCGCTGCTTCTGATCTGGATCATACAGAAACATCTGGTGAAGGGTCTGGCCGTAGGGGCGGTCAAGTAGCCTTCGCCCGAGAGGAGGTTGTCGCGTGGACCTGACCATCCGTCCCATCAAGCTGGGGACTCTCAGGATCGACAAGTCGCTGAACACCTACATGATGAACACCGGGGTCCCCCTGGATCAGCCTATGATGGCGTACTACATAGAGGGTGCCGGCAAGAAGATCCTGGTAGACACCGGGCCGCCGGATCCGGAATGGGCGAAGAAGATCCACCGGCCCATCGTGGCCCCCGAGGAGGAGCAGTGGCCGAAGGCCTTGACCCGGCTGGGGATAGCCCCGGAGGAGATCGACATCGTCATCCACACCCATCTCCACTGGGATCACGCCTTTCACGGCCACCTCTTCAAGAACGCCCGGTTCTTCGTCCAGAAGAGCGAGCTGGCCTTCGCCGCGGCCCCGATCTTCACCCAGATCCGGGGATACCAGGCCCCGGCAACGGGCATGACGCCCCCTTACCTGGGCATCAAGTACACCGTGCTGGACGGCGATGCCGAGATCGTCCCGGGGGTCGGGGTGATCCTCACCCCCGGCCACTCCCAGGGCAGCCAGTGCGTGACCGTCGAGACGCGGGCCGGCAGCTACATCCTGGCCAACGACACCGTGCCACTGTACGACAACTGGGAGGGGGCTCCGCCCTACGTGCCCCACATCCCCAACACCATCCACGTGAACCTGGACGAGTACTTCGCCAGCTTCGACAAGATCGAAAGGGTAGGGGGCATAGTGCTCCCGGGCCACGACCCAAGGGTGCTCGAGCACGACCGGTACCCATACTGAGATCGGGAGTGCCCGAAGAAGTCTTCATCAATGGTGTAAGGAAGATAGGTCAATGACTGAGCAGCCATCTATGGATCCCCGCCTGGAGAACTACCGCAGCTTCCACGAGTCCCTCCTGGTGGGCAACATGCACGCCGACTACAGCTTCGAGGTGGCCAAGGCCCACGAGCAGCGAAATCTCCACTCCCTTTTGGAGGAGACCTACCTGCCGAAGATGAAGGAAGGGGGCGTCGACTTCGAGTTCTACACCGTGGGGGGCGACACCTCGAATTTCTCCGGGATGGACGAGCTGACCCTGGGCACCTTCCGGCGGATCGATCTCGCCTATGCCGAGGTGGAGGAGTCCCCCAGCTTCGCGCTGGTCACCTCCACGGGGGAGCTTCTCCGAGCCCACGAACGGGGCAAGCGGGCGCTGCTGCTGACCATCGAAGGGGCGGCCCCGATGAGGGAGGACCTCTACGTCCTGCGGGACATGTACCGGCTGGGGCTCCGCTCCATCTGCCTCTGCTGGTTCAAGGGCAACCCGACCGGGGACGGGGTGGGTGAGGCCCGCAACGGCGGGCTGAGCAACTTCGGCCGCACGCTGATCAAGGAGATGAACCGGCTCGGGATGGTGGTAGACGTCGCCCAGTGCGGACCCGCCACGGTGTCGGACGTGCTGGACGTCTCGGAGCAGCCCATCATCGCCTCGCACTCCAACGCCAGCGGCCAGTACAAGCACCGGCGGAACCTGACGGACGAGCAAATCGAACGGATCGCCAAGGGCGGAGGCCTGGTCTGCGTCACCAGCTTCCCCGCGCACGTTTCGGAGATTGCCCCTGACATCGACAAGTTCATGGACCACATCGACTACGTCGTGAGGCTGGTTGGGGTGGATTACGTGGCCATGGGCTTGAACATCATCGTGCATTCGGAGCAGTTCGCCGCCGACTTCTTCAAGAAGGGCAACATCGAGTTCTCCAGCATGTGGCTCCCGGGGCTGGAGGACGTGAACCTGATGCCGGAGGTGACCAAGCGGCTGATCCAGCGTGGGTACAGCGACGAGGAGATAGCCAAGATCATGGGGGGCAACTCCCTGCGGCTGCTGCGGCAGGTCATCGGATAGTCGGGCCTATCGAATGGAGGACCCGGGAGACACCGGAAGGTGATCCCGGGTCCCACCGCCCTCGAAGTGGAACACGCGCCCTGGGAGGCGGATTGCCGTCATGACTGCCAGAGTAGCCATCACCCACGGTGCCGAGATCGGAAGGGCCATCGAGGACGCCCTGGACCAACTGGACCTCGTCCACCGGTTCCAGGGCCGGCTCGTGGCGGTGAAGGCCAACGACACTTGGGCGTCTCCTAACGATCGGACCGCCGTAACCCAACCGGACACCCTGCGTGCCACCCTCCGCTATCTGAAGAGGCTATCCCCGCGCCGGCTGGTGGTGGTGGGAGGCGCGGGGGCCATGAGGACGGAGGAGGTCTTCGAGCTCTCCGGACTGGCGGCCGTGCTCCGGCAGGAAGGGGTGGAGCTGGTCGACCTGAACGCCCCACCCTTCGTCGAGGCGGCGCTCACCTGCGGCCCCCGTAGAAAGGTCGTGGTGAACCCCTTTGCCCTGGAGATCGAGGCCCTCGTCTCCCTCGCCCAACTGAAGGTCCACCAGAGCACCACGGTCACCCTCAGTCTGAAGAACGTCGCCCTGGGTTTCCCCGCCGCCGGCCATTACGGCTACCCCAGGATCCCCACCCTTCACCCTCGGAAACCGACGGGTGGGTTTCACCGGTTCATCGCGGCCATGGTGCAGCGCTTCCCCATCCATCTCGCCATCGTTGCCGGACATCCGGCCATGGTGGGGATTGGCCCCCTGGGTGGCAAGACGGTGGACACGGGACTGGTCGTCGCCGGCACCGATCCCCTGGCCACCGACGTAGTAGCTGCCCGGATCCTCGGGTTCAACGTTCATGCCGTGCAGCACCTGGCCGAGGCAGCCAGGCTGGGGGCAGGCGAGTGGGACCTGGGTCGGATGGAGATCCAGGGTCTGAGACTCGCGGACGCCTTTGCCCTCTTCTGGGACAGGGTGTACGGGGGCACCCCGCCCCCCAGCTAGTGCTTCGCCACACAGTCCGTGGCTACCGCGATGATATGTAGGCCAGTATCGCCTCGGCGTCGCTCTTGGAGATGCCCAGGTTGGGCATAGGCATCCCGTACTCCTTCACCAGCTGCGTCGCTGTGGCATCGCCGCCGGCGATCACCTGGTCGGGAGCGGTGATGAAGCCGATCAGCCAGTCGTGGGGTCTGCTGGCGGCCACCCCCTTCAGGTCGGGGCCTGCCTTCCTACCCCCGCCGATGGTGTGGCAACCGGCACACCGGCTCTCGAACGCGGTCTTCCCCCGGGCCACGTCCTGGGCGGATGCAGCGGCCGCGGTCCCGCCCTGGGGGGCCGTGGTGGCGGTCTTGGGGCCCGACTCCGGGAAGGCCTCCGCCTGCCACCGGTAGGTCATGACGGACAGCATGCCGCCCAGGGCGATGGCCCCCACCAGCATCCCCAGGCCCAGGGCGTGGACGGATCTCATAATCGATGCTCCAATACCGCGGGTGTGATCTGCTTGCTGTAGGAGCCGGCTCCTACTGATAGGCCGCGTAGGTCAGGAAACCGATCACGATCGCCACGACCACCCCGGCCAGCATGGCCAGAGGACGCCGCCGCGGCGATCGCCACGGTGAGCGATCGTACAGGGGCAGCAACAGGATCAGCAGCAGGGCCAGGGGAGGCAGGATCGCCGCTGCCACCCACTCCAGGTTGCCGGGGAAGTACTTCAGCATCTGGAAGAGGAACAGGAAGTACCACTCCGGGCGCGGCACGTAGGACGTATCGGTGGGGTCGGCTCTGCCCTCCGTGGGCACACCCATGGACACCATCAACCCGATGACCACCAGCAGCACCACGGCCGCGACGATGGCATCCTCGACGATGACGTAGGGCCAGAAGGAATGCCCCTCTCTCTTGGCCCGATCGTACCGCAGGTGGTAATCCTCCTCACGGGTGCGAGCCCGCGCCGCCGCGCCACCCGCGACGCCCCGGACGCGAGGGCTGACCCGCTCCCACAGCCAGGGCGGCACGCTGACGCCGTGGTGCACCACCAGATACAGGTGGACCGCCAGGAGACCGCCCAGGGCCGCCGGCAGCAGCATGACGTGGAAGGCGTAGAAACGGGTGAGGGTCAATGCCCCAAGCTGGGTGCCGCCCCGGGCGACCCTCAGAATGAAGTCACCCAGGATCGGCAGGGTGCCCGGGATGTTGGTGCCTACCACCGTCGCCCAGTAGGCCTTTTGATCCCAGGGAAGAAGATAGCCGGTGAAGGCGAAGCCCAGGGTGGTGAGCAGCAGCCCCACCCCGACCATCCAGGTGAGCTCGCGGGGATACTTGTAGGCCCCGAGGGTGAAGACCGTCACCATGTGGAGGACCACCAGCACCACCATGACGCTGGCGTTCCAGTGGTGGATCCCCCTGACCACCGCCCCGAAGGGGACCTCGTACGTCAGGAACTGGACGCTGTCGTAGGCGTGGTCGGGGCTGGGCGAGTAGTAAACGGCCAGGAAGAGCCCCGTGGCCGCCTGAAGGATGAAGCAGAACATGCTGGCGAAGCCGAGGGTGTAGAGCCAGCCCACTCCCAGGGGTATCTTGCGGGCAAAGAAGGCCTCCCACACTACGCCTGCCCCCGATCGCTCGGCAAGCCAGCCTTGGACACGGGCCACAGGGCCGCTGGATTTCGGTTCCGGCGAAACCAGAGTCGTCATGCCTCCTCCTTCTGGGGAACGCCGAGCCGGAAATCCCGATACTGGATCACCAGGTTCCCCTGGTCCAACCGCCACTGGAGGGCGTCCAGGGGCCTGGGGGGAGGTCCTCCCAGCACCTTCCCATCCAGAGAGTACCGTCCGCCGTGGCAGGGGCAGACAAACTCGTCTTGGGCCGCCTGCCAGCTGAAGGCGCAGCCCAGGTGAACGCAGCGGCCGTTGAAGACGGTGAAGGCGTTCTCCCCCTGCTTGATAACCCAAACGCCTTTGGACTCCTGCTGCTCGATCCAACCGTCTTTATTGGTGATGGTCACCGTGGCGGCCTTCGGCTGGCCCACGGGGAAGTCGGCCGCCGAGCCCACGGTCACCCAGTTGGCTTCTCTCTGACGGAGCCCCGGCAGGATCAGGGAGCCCACCAGGGGAATGCCCACAACGGTGGTGATGAAGGCGCCTACGGAGGCGATAACGTAGCTCAGGAAGGTACGCCGGTCGACCTGCTCTCGAGCGGCATCTTCCTGCTTCTCAGCAGTCTCGCTCTGCATCGCGATTCTCTCCCGATAGCCAGGGAGTGATGAGTCACGAGTCACGAGCGGCTGCCCTGGCCGCTCACCCAGCTCTCGCTACTCACTGCTCATCACCTTTCACTGGTTTGTTGCACCTGCCTCGATCCACAGGGCAATGTTCTGCAACTCCTGCTCGCTCAGCCGCTGCCCGCCATGGGGCATCCTGATGCTGGGATCGGCCGTCCCTTCCACCACCGATATCAGGGCGCTGTTGGCGGAGGACCCGGGCACCACCACCGGCCCATGCTGGGTGCCCTTCATCACCCCCTGGTAGCTATCCAGTCGCAGTCCGTTGTCCGCTCTGGCCGAGCCGTGGCAGCCGACACAGCGCCGATCGAAGATCGGCTGTACGTTCTCGGCGTAGTGGCCGGCCCAGACCACCTTGGCCCCGGAGGGGGCCGGAGCCAAGGTGGGCGCTGCGGCCTGGACTGCGGCTCCCCCGGCCTGGCACCCGGCAACTGCCGTGGTCAACAGCGCCACCGTGAGTGCCCCAAAGGCCGTCGTTGCTGCCGCCTTCCAGAATCTCATCTCTTACCCCACGTTATTTAAGGGATTGAACGTACGCCACCAGGTCGTTCAACTGCTGATCGCCGATCTGGCTCGACGAGAAGGCGGGCATTCCACCTCCACCGTTGCGGACCTGGGTCGTGATGCGGTCTGCCGAGAGGTTCTTGCCCCTCAGGGCCGGGCCCACGCCCGCGTTGCCGTTGGGATGGCACGAGTTGCAGCTCTGCTGGAAGACCGTCTGGCCCGCTGCCACATTCCCTCCCGCGGCGGCCGGGGTTCCGCCGGCCGCGCTCGTCGCCGCCGGAGAAGCGGCGGGCTTGGTGGCTGCTGGCGCTGAAGTGGCCGTCGGTGCGCTGGTGGCCGCCGTCGTCGGGGAGGCCGCGGGCTTCGTAGGAGCCGCGGTGGCACCCGGCGCGGTTGTGGCCGCGGGC
>DAHVXI010000014.1:0-19516 GCA_027356795.1 Chloroflexota bacterium
TTATCGCCAGAGGAAAAGTCCAACCAACCGCGCCGAAAGGGCGCAGGAGAACGACCTGGGCATTCCACGGAGAGTGGACCGGACCGATCTCAATGTGACGGGAATGTACACGGCGACCCGGCGGCTGTCAATATGGATCGACACGTAGACCTACGGGCCGCAGGGGACAGGTCCGCTCCAGGGCTCGCCGGGCCATCACCACCACCGGCACCTCCGGCCCGAACCAACCCGGATCAGCCCGACGTTGGCGGTGGTCTCCTGGTCGATCCGGCCCAGCGGCATGCGGGCGATGGCTCTGGAAGCTGCCTGCAACGCGCTTATCCCCTTTACCCCTTTACCCCGTTACCAGCTGCCGGGCTTCCTCCATCTCCTCCGGACTGAGCCGCCACTCGGACGCCCGGACGTTCTCCTCCACCTGCTGGGGCGAACGGGCACCCACGATCACCGTGGAGACCTCGGGGTGGCTCAACAGCCAGGCGATAGCCAGCTCCCCTGTGGTGTGGCCTCGCGCCCCGGCCCAGGGCCGCAGCCGCTCGACGGCGGCCAACTTCTCCTCGGTGAGCCGCTGCCGCACCGAAGGGACGTCACCGGCCCGAGTCCCCGCCTGAGGCGCCTCGCCCGGCCGATACTTGCCGGTGAGGATGCCCGAGGCCAGCGGGGTGTAGGGGATGATCCCGACGCCGAAGCTTCGGCAAGCGGGGAGCAGGTGGGGATCGTCCAGCCCCTCCAGGAGGTTCCAGCGGGGTTGGACCGACACCCAGGGGGTCAACCCTTCCTGCCGGCTGATCCCCAACCCCTGGACCAACTGCCAGGCAGCGTAGTTGGAGCAGCCGATGTAGCGCACCTTTCCCTGGTGCACCAGGTCGTCCATGGCCCGCAACGTCTCCTCCAGGGGAGTCTCGTCGTCGGGCCGGTGGGCCTGGTAGAGATCGACGTAGTCGGTGCCCAGGCGACGCAGGGAGTCCTCCACCGCCTGCATGATCCACCGGCGGGAGAGGCGGCCGCCGCGATGCTCCGCGGGCAGCGCCCAGCCCACCTTGGTCGCTATGACCACCTCGGCCCGCCGCCCGGCCACGGCCCTGCCCACCAGTTCCTCGGAACGGCCATTGGAGTAGTTGTCGGCGGTATCGACGAAGGTTATCCCCAGATCCAGGGCGCGGCGGATCACGGCCACCGCCTCCTCCCCCTGCACCGTGGCTCCGAAGGTGTTCCCGCCCAACCCGACGGCCGACACCTTCAAGCCGGTGCGACCCAACCTCCGCAGCTCCATGCATCCCACCTCCCAGGGCGAGGATCTTCGAGACCCATTGCCGCCAGTGTAGCACCCCGAGCCCCGTGGCGATGCGGTCGAAAACGATTGAACGCCACCCGATGAGGTGCCAGAGTGCAGCTGCAGCCGCAGCATTTCCCGCGCCGGCATCATCTCCTACAGGCGAGGTTTCCTTCGATGGGAGAGGAACTCATATCGAGGAAGGACGCCCCCAGTGTCTCACCTCGACCGGACGTCCCCCACTCCACGCGGTCCACGGGATCGCTGCGCGATCATCCTGCCCTCCGGATGGCACCCCTGGCCGGCCTGTTCTTCGCTCAAGAGGTGATCCTGAAGGAGTTCAGCGCCGGCGCCTTTGGTCTGGCAGCGCTATCGGCGGGGGTCGCCGCCCTGGTGGCACCGTGGGCATCCTGCTCCACACCCTTCTGCCGTGGACCGTCGCGACTTCCGGAGCTTACGCCCTGGTCGGAATGGCGGCGGTCTTCTCCGCCACCTGCCACGCCCCCATCACCGCCGTCGCTATCGCCCTGGAGCTGACCGGCGGCTACCCACTGACTCTGCCGCTGATCCTGGCCTGCGCGACCAGTCGATTCCTGGCCCTTCGCCTCAGCCCCCACGCCATCTACAGCCTCGGGTTGAGCCGCCGGGGAATTGACCTCCAGGCCTGAGCCGCTAGTCGTTCCGCTTGCAGCAGTACTTCCTGAGCCCCTCCTCGGGCTCGCCAAGAGGGAAGCTGACGTGGGGGCACTGTTCGCCGGCCCAGCGGCAGCGGAGGTCGTGATTCGCCTCGCTGTGCTCCAACAACCGCAGCACGTAACCTACCACCGCCTGCACGGCAGCGGCGGGAGCCTCCTTGCCGCAAAGCCGCACGCTCATCTCGTAGCTGATCTTGGCCACCACCGGCTGGCTCTCCTTCAGCCACTGGCTGGTGGCCAGGAAGAACTGCTCGGGATCGGACAGCTCCTCGTCCATGCTGCGTGCGAAGGAGCATGCGTTCTCGACCGAGATCTTGTCCATCTCCATCTCCTATCCCCCAACCTCTACGTCGGGTCGCCTCCACGCTGAGCCTCGGGCGCCGGGCGGCCAACCATCAGCCAAGCCGTTTTCCGCGGAGCCGAGCATACCATACCCGGGCAGTGGATGCACCAGCTTGTTGTGACAAGATATAACAACTGCGCTCATGACATATCGACTTGCTCGGTCGCGGGAGGCTTGTGGTAGAATTCGGGGAGAGGAGGGGCTTGTGGATCGACTTCTTACCACCAGAGACCTTCAGCAGATCCTCCAGGTGGACCGCATCACCGTCTATCGAATGCTGGAGGCGGGCGAACTGCCGGGGATCAAGATCGGCGGCCAGTGGAGGTTCCCCGAGCGAGAGGTACAGGATTGGCTGAAGGGGGTAAAGGCCAAGCGGGGCCTCACAGATGGGGTCTCCTGCTCCGTCCCGGCGCTGGCGGGTGAGATCCCCTCGGCTGAGGTGCCGGACCACTCCCTTCGACTGACCGACCTGGTCAGCACCGTGTGCCTTCAGAACGTCCAGGATGGCTTTGCCGAGGCCGTGGGCGTGGCCTCCCTGGTGATCGACCTGGCCGGCGACCCCCTGACAACCATATCGAACGCCTGCGCCTTCTGCCGCCTCGGACGCTCCTCCGGTGAGTTCCGTCGACGCTGCTCCGCCTCGTGGGCCAGCCTTGCCGACGTGAGGGAGGAGCAGCCGGAGGTGCACCTCTGCCACGCTGGGATCGGCTACGCCGTGGCGCCCGTGCAGCTGCACGGAAGACGGATGGGGCTGGTGGTCGGAGGACAGTTCTGGTCGGAACGCCCGGATCCGGAGCGGGCCGCGGCTATGGCCGGGCGGCTGGCGGCGGAGTGCGGCCTCGCTCCCTCCGAACTGCTGCAGACCATGGGCAGCGTCCCTGTGTTTGGGGAGGAGAGGGTATTCCTGATCACCCGGCTGCTTGCCACCATCGCCAACACCGTTTCCGAGATCGGCTTCCAGGCCTACCAGGTGCGGCTAAAGCTCCAACAGATAGCCCAGATAGTGAAGGCCCTGTAGCCCCTCCGCCGCCGTCCCGCGCCCGAGGGGAACCCCGCGGCGGAAGAAGCCTCGATCCCCCTGCCGCCCTCCCCGACGGCGTCGGCCCCGGTAATCCACCCCCCCCCCCTCGTCGCCAGGGCCGGCCATCCACGGATTGGGGACGGCATCCGTGCAGGGGTTGCTCGATTCCAGAATGCCGCGCGATCTCGAGGCAGAGCTGTAAAGACAGTTGACAAGACAGCTGTCCTGGTAGTAGCCTTTGGCGCAGTTCGCGACGCTGCGCCCTACTGGAGGTCCCCTTTTGAGCGACGAGAGACGGCGGCGGCTGGTGGACATGCTGTCCAACTCCCCCAAGCCCCTGTCGGGCACCGAGCTGGGTCAGCGGCTGGGCGCCACCAGGCAGACGGTGGCCCAGGACGTGGCCCTGCTGCGGGCCGGCGGCCACCCCATCGTGGGCGCCGCTCGCGGCTACCTGCTGGCTACGGCCCTTGGCCCCGGCAGCCACCGGGCCATCCTCGCGGTGCGCCACCGGCCCGACCAGACGGAGGAGGAACTCTCCCTCCTGCTGGACCTCGGCATCAGGATCGTGGACGTCACCGTGGACCACCCGGTCTACGGCGAGATCCGAGGCATGCTGATGCTGGACTCCCGGGAGGATCTGCGGGAGTGGCTGGCGGGGATGCGGGAGAAGCGGGCCCGGCTCCTTTCCGAGCTGACCGAAGGTATCCATCTCCACACGGTGGAGGCGCCACGGCTCGAGCTGCTGGAGCGGGCCAAGTCCGCGCTGCGCCAGCGGGGCTTCCTCTTCGAGGACTGACATCCGGCCTCGTTTCGCTAATCCTTACCACGGCTGCGACTACCTTGCGAGGTTGAGCCCACCCATATGGGGTGCGGCTAATTGCCCTTGAAGGAGGCTGTTCCTTTGATAACAGAGCGCGAGACCCAAGAGCCCGCGGTGGACCCCACCCTTCGGCTCGACAAGCTGCCCCTCGGCCGCTTCCACTGGCGGCTGCTGGGGGTCAGCGGCATCGGCTGGATGTTCGACTCCATGGACGTGGGCATCATCTCCTTCGTCGTCGCCACCCTGGCTAAGGAGTGGAAGCTGGCCCCCGACCAGGTGGCCTGGATGCTCAGCATCGGCCTGTTGGGGATGCTGGTGGGCGCCGCGACGTCCGGCACCCTGGCCGACCGCTTCGGCCGCAAGACCGTCTTCCAGACCACCCTGCTGATCTTCAGCTTCGCCACCGGCTTCTGCGCGATCGCCTGGAGCTACCTCTCCCTGGTGGCCGCCCGATTCCTGGTGGGCTTCGGTTTGGGTGGGGAGCTTCCCATCGCCAGCACCCTGGTCAGCGAGTTCTCTCCGGCCAGGTGGCGGGGCCGGCTGATGGTGCTGCTGGAGAGCTTCTGGGCCTACGGCTGGGTCCTGGCCGCCCTCATCGCCTTCTTCCTGATACCCCAGTACGGCTGGCGCGCCGCCTTCCTGGTGGGGGCCCTGCCGGCTTTCTACGTCTTCGTGCTCCGGCGATCCCTGCCCGAGTCGCCCCGCTTCCTGCTGAGCCAGGGCCGGGTGGCCGAGGCGGAGCAGGTGATCGCAAGCGTGGAGAAGGCCTCCGGCGTGGCCCCGGTTGAAGCTGTGCGGTTGGCCCGGGCGGACCGGAAGGAGCAGCCGGCCAGGAGTGCCCTCAGCCGCTTCGCGGAGCTGTGGTCGCTGCCCTACCGTCGCCGTACGGTGATGCTGTGGGTCCTCTGGTTCACCATCGTCTACTCCTACTACGGCATCTTCACCTGGATGCCGACCCTGCTGTCCGAGGCGGGGCGGGACCTGACCAAGTCCTTCGGCTATGTCCTGATCATCACCCTGGCCCAGATCCCGGGCTACTTCAGCGCCGCCTACCTGGTGGAGAAGCTGGGAAGGAAGTGGACCCTCGCCTCCTACCTGTTCCTCACCGCCGTCGGCGCCTTCTTCTTCAGGAACGCGGGGACCGAGTCGATGGTGCTGTTCTGGGGCTGCTTCCTCTCCTTCTTCAACCTGGGGGCCTGGGGCGTGGTCTACACCTACACCCCTGAGATGTACCCCACCCGGGTCAGGGGCACCGGCACCGGATGGGCCGCGGCCTGCGGTCGCTCCGGCGGCGTGGTGGCACCCCTGGTAGTGGGCCAGATGCTGGGGAGCTGGGGGGTAGGCTACGAGACGATCTTCCTGATGTTCTCGGCGGTGCTGCTGGTGGGGGCCATCAACGTGGCGCTGCTGGGTGAGGAAACCAAAGGGAAGACCCTGGAGCAGATCGCCAGGTAGAGTAGCGCCTCTCCCTCTGGGAGACTTGACGGTAGCGAGCGTGCCGTCAAGGCCCAAAGGGCGGGTGAGGGCTGGTTCGACGCTTCAGAGCAAGCCCTCACCCCGACCCTCTCCCAAGGGGAGAGGGAATCCCTACTGCCTCGGCGCGATGCCCTTGGCCGCCGCCACCCACTCCCGGACCGTGTGGTACATGGGGACCCCCCGCCCCTGAATGGTCTGGGAGATCCCGTCGGTGTAGGGGCCGCCCATGGAGCCGCAGAGGATCGGCTTGTCGTACTGCTCCGAGGCCTTCGCCAGCACCTCCACGATCCGCTCGTCCAGCGCCGTGTCCTGGAAGACGAACCAGGGCATCACGATGTCCACGTTGGGGTCCTCCATCAGGGCCTCGATCCCCACCTCGTAGTCGGCGCTGTTGGCCGAGCCGGTCACGTCCACCGGGTTCTGTGCCAGGTAGAAGGGAGGATAGACCTCTTTCAACCGCGACACGGTCTCGGGGGTCAGCGGCGGCATGGTCAGGTGGGTCCCCTCCATCAGGTCCATGGCCTGGACCATGGTCCCCGCGCCGTTGCTGATCATGGCCAGCCGACTGCCCCGGGCTCGAGGCTGCATGGCGAGTGCCCGGGCCACCGCCGCCAGCTCCTCGCAGCTATCGACGGGTATGATTCCGGCCTGCTGGAATGCCCCTGCGGCGACCCCGTAGCTGCCGCCAAAGAAACCGGTGTGGGACATGGAGGCCCGCGCGGCCCGCTGGGAGCGACCCGACTTGAACACCACGATGGGCTTCCTGGGCGCCACCCGCCGGGCCGCCGCCAGGAACTTCTGCCCCTCCGCCAACCCCTCCACGTAGCAGGCGATCACCCGAGTGCTGGGATCCTCGGCCAGATAGCTGATGAGATCGGCCTCGTCCACGTCGATCCGGTTGCCATAGCTGACGAACTTGCAGACCCCCACGTCAGCCAGCGACTCCGCCACGGCGGCGCCGACGGTCCCAGACTGGGTGAGGATGGCGATGGGACCATTCTTCGGCCGCACCATTCGCTCGTGGACCTGGAAGAGGGTGTCCAGCTTGGTCTCGCTGTCGTACACCCCGATGCAGTTGCACCCCACGATCCGCACGTCGCTCTCGCGAGCCACCCGTTTGATGGTGGCTTCCAGCTCCAGGCTCTCCCCGCCCAGCTCCTTGCCCCCGCCGGAGTGGATGACCACGTTGTGGATGCCCTTGGCGGCGCACTCTCGGAGGATGTCCGGCACCACGGAGAGGGCGACGGTCACCGCCACCAGATCCACCGGCTCGGGGATGGCCGAGAGGTTGGGGTAGCATTTCTGCCCCATGATCTCCGTCTTGGTGGGGTTCACCGGGTACACCCTGCCCCGGTACTCGTGGTTGACCAGGCTGTCCAAGACGGAGTTGCCCACCTTCCCCCAGGTAGACGAGGCCCCCACCACGGCCACCGACCGGGCGGAGAAGAAGCCCTCCAGGTGGGAGCTGTTGGGCTGGGCGACGGGCACCACCCTGTCTTCCGGCTGGAGCAGGACCTTGGCGTCCAGCACCCGGTGCTGGTCACCCCACACCACGATGGGGTTCAGATCCACCGACTCCAGCCGGTCGCCCAGGTCCATCCCCATCCGGCTGGCCTTCATCAGCAGATCCACCAGCATCTCCTCGGAGACCGGCGGCTGCCCGCGGTAGCCCTCCAGCAGCGGGCGCCCCTCGATCTCCCGGATCATGGCCCGGGCGTCCACCGCCGAGACGGGCAGCGTCCGGAAGCTGACGTCGTGGAGCAGCTCGGTGAAGACGCCGCCCAGTCCGAACATCAGCACGGGGCCAAACTGCTGGTCGCGGGTCAGGCCCAGGATGACCTCCACCCCCTCCCGGACCATCTCCTCGACGCTGACCCCCTCGACGCGGGCATCGGGCGCCTTCCGCCGAACGTTCTCCGTGATGCGGGCGAAGGCGGCCTTCACCTCCTGCTCCGAACCGCAGCCCAACTCGACGCCCCCCACGTCGGTCTTGTGGAGGATGTCGGGGGAAACGACCTTGAGGGCCACCGGGAAGCCGAGCCTCGCCGCCAGGCCGGCCGCTTCATCAGCCTCGGTAGCGATCCCACTGCGGGGGGCGATGAACCCGTACTTCCGGCACATTCGAAGCTCCTCCATCAATGCTGTAGGGCGGGGTCTTATGCCCCGCCGCCCGGTGTCACATGTGCGGCCAGCGGCGGGGGATAAAACCCCTGCCCTACTTCAGGAACGGCGCACTAAGTCGGTTAGCGGGGTCGACCGGCCGGTCGCTCCTGCAGCCATTCCCAGTGCCCTGCCGCCGGCAGCCTTCGCCGGCAGGAGCCCGCCCCTACGGCTTGTGCTCTCGGGCCAGGGTCACGTAGTGTTGGGTGGTGTGGGCCATGCGGGCCACGTCCTCCTCCGTCAACTCCCTCACGACCTTGCCGGGCACCCCCAGCACCAGGCTGCGGGGCGGGATCGCCCTGTTCTCGCCCACCACCGCGCCGGCCCCCACCATACTACCAGCGCCGATCACCGCGCCGGTGAGCACCACCGCGTGGATGGCTATGAGCGACCCGCCGCCCACGGTGCAGCCGTGGATAACCGCGTTATGGCCGACGGATACACCGTCGCCGATTACCGTCGGCGCCCCAGGGGCCACGTGGATCGTGCTGTTGTCCTGGATGTTGCAGTCCCGGCCGATGGTGATGGGGGCGATGTCGCCCCGGACCACCGTGTTGTACCAGATGCTGCTGCCGGGTCCGATGGTGACGTCGCCGATCACCAGGGCTCCCTCGGCGATGAAGACGTCCTCGGCCACCTTCGGCATTATGCCCTTATAGGCGATCAATGGCACCTGCGATAACCTCCGTGGTTCAGGCAGTTCGGTTATCTTCCCAGCGCCTCGGCCGTGAGGCGGACGATGTCGTTCAGGGTGTCGGCCATCTTCACCCCCGCGGCTTCCAGCGCCTTCACCTTGTCCGCCGCCACCCCGCTCCCCTCGGAGGAGATCGCCCCGGCGTGGCCCATCCGCTTCTCCGCGGGCGCCGTCTTGCCGCTGATGAAGGCGATCACCGGCTTGGTCATCTCGGCGATGAACCGGGTGGCGTGCTCCTCCTGGTTGCCGCCCAACTCGCCGATCATCACCACCGCCCTGGTCTCGGGGTCCTCCTCGAACAGCTTCAGGTACTCCACGAAGTTGGTCCCGATGACCGGGTCGCCCCCGATCCCCACGCAGCTGGTCTGCCCTATCCCGGCCTCGATCATCAGCTTGGTCACCTCGAAGCAGAGGGTGCCGCTGCGGGAGGCCACGCCCACCACACCGGGCATGGCACAGGTGGGGGGGTACATCCCGAGACTGGTCTGGCCGGGGGTGATGATCCCGGGGCAGTTGGGGCCGATGACCCAGCTACCCCGCTCCTTGGCCAGGGCCCGGACCTTCATGGCGTCGTGCACCGGCACCCCCTCGGTGATCACCACCACCAGGGGGATGTCGCTCTCGATCGCCTCCACCGCCGCGTCCAGGGTGTAGGGGGCGGGGACGTAGATGACCGAGGCGTCGAAGGGATGCTCCGTCCTGGCCTCGGCGATGGTGTCGTATATAGGGACTCCCAGCACCTCCTGGCCGCCCTTCCCCGGCGTGACTCCGGCAACGATCTTGGTGCCGTAGTCCAGCATCAGCTTGGTCTGGATCTGTCCAAAGCGCCCGGTGGCCCCCTGAACCAGGACCCGAGTGCTCGCATCGACGAGAATAGACATGCAGGCCTCCAGTATCAGGACCGGGGACTGGGTAAAGCCGTCCCGATCGGTCCTCGGTCCTCAGCGCTGACGGCCGCACGGGCCGCCGCGCGGGTCGCCTCCTGGATCGAGGGAAAGACCTCGATCCCCGCCGACCGGAGCATCTCCTCTCCCACCCCTGCCCGCGTACCGTGAACCACGGCGAAGATGGGCACCTTGGGCTTCCGGGCGGCCACGGCGTCCAGCACCCCTCCGGCAGCGTCCTCAGGGAGCGAGATGGAGAGGCTGAAAGCCAGCAGGATCGACCTGACCCTCGGGTCCTGCTCCGCCTTCTTCATCACCAGGCCCAGGGCATCCTTGGCCTTGGTTCGACTGGCCCCGCCGCCGGTATCCAGGAAGTTGGCCGGCCGGGCCCCGTAGTGGCGCACCAGGTCCAGCAGGGAGAGCACGAGACCGGCGCCGTTCCCCATGATGGCCACCTCTCCCTCCAGGTCGACGTAGCTGACCTTCTTCTCCCGGCCCTCCCGCTCCAGGGGGGTGAGGCCGGTCTCCTCGCGATGGCTCTGCAGGAAGGGCTGCCGGAAGGCGGCATCGTCGTCCAGGATCACCTTGGCGTCGGCCGCGTACAGCTGCCCGTCGGGGGTCGCCACCAGAGGGTTCACCTCCAGCAGGTGGGCATCCATCCGGCAGAAGGCGGAGTAGAGCCGCTGGAGGAAACGCGCGAAGGAGGCTGCTTCCTCCCCCGCCATGCCCGCGGCCTTGGCCACCCGAAGGGCCTCGTAGGCCCTCAGCCCTCTCAGCACGTCCGGGTGGAACCGAACCACGGCCTCGGGGCGGGTCTTGGCGACCTCTTCGATCTCCACGCCCCCCTCGGCACAGACCAGGATCAGGGGGCCTCCCGCCAGCCGGTCCACGGAGATGCTGACGTACGTCTCCCTGGCGATCGCCAACCGCTCCTCTATCAAGACGCTCCGAACCCTCTGGCCGCCCAAGCTGGACTCCAGGATCTTCGCGGCGACCGTGCCCGCCTCCCTGCGGCTGGAGGCCGGCTGCACCAGCCCTGCCTTGCCGCGGCCGCCCACCAGCAGTTGGGCCTTGACCACCACCACATCCCCCAGGGCAGCGGCCGCCACGGCCGCTTCCTCCGGACTGGTGGCTACCTGACCTCGGGGCACGGGGATGCCGTTCTGCTGAAGAAGCTGCTTGCCCTCGAACTCGTACAGTCTCATCGTCGAGCACCACAACATGGAGAATTGGGCTGCCCGGTTCCGGTCCGGCGAAAGGGGTCGGGGTCTCGCCGGCCGAAAGGGCAACCTCAGACGAAGGGTAAACACGGGGTACGACAACGGCATTCTATGTCGAAGCGGCAGCCAGGGTCAACGAGCCCAGCCGTCTCCGCCGACTCTGGGCCCGTCGCCAACGGCGTTAGATACCCCTCTCAACTTCCCACGTCCACCGATTGGGGATATTTGAGTGGATAATTCAGTAATTTTGTGGATAATCGTCCCCTCTGTCGACGGGGGTAAAGGGGGTGCTTGGCACGAAGACAGGAGATGCTATACTGAGCGCCGGTAAGGTTGTGGGTTCCCCTTTACTCCACACCAGCGGTCTGGTGCACGGGGATTTGCCGGATCGACGGGATCCGGCTCGAGCCGGCCATCGCTCTTATGAAGGGAGGATGACTCGAGAAGAAACGGCGGTGAGGAGTCTGATCGTGGGGTAAGCTGCTGTTCTGGCAACCGCCGGCGCCGCTCCGGCTTCGGGGGAAGCGGGAGCTCGGGGCGCGGGATGTCTATCTGCAGGTCCGGCGGTAGGTCGATCAGGTCCAGACCAAAGGGGGGACGTTGTGATGGAAACGAAAGAGTCCTGCTTCTTTCGCGCACTCTACCAGGTCGCCGTTACCATCAATTCCAGCCTGGAGCCCAGGGACGTTCTCAAGGCCATGGTGCAAAGCACCGCAGGTGCGCTGGGGACGAAGGCCTGCTCGATCATGCTGCTCAGTCCGGACCGCCGGGAGTTGCGCCACGGGGTGGACTTCGGACTCAGCGACTGGTACCTTCGCAAGGGACCGGTCAGCGTGGACCTCAGCATGGCCGAGGCGCTGCAAGGCCGCTCCGTCGCCATCCTGGATGCCGGCCGCGATCCCAGGGTCCAGTACGCGCCCCAGAACCTTCGGGAGGGTATCGCCTCCATACTCTCCGTGCCGATCCGGCTGCGGGGTGAGGTGATCGGGGTGATGCGCATCTACACCTCCGAGCCCAGGGAGTTCACCTCCGACGAGATCGAGTTCGTCGAAGCCGTCGCGAACCTCGGTGCCATCGCCCTCGAGAACGCTCGCCGCCACGACGAGGTGCAGTACAACTACGACATGGTGTCCCGCTACGTCTACAACGACACCTGGATCGCCCAGATGTGGGGCAACGAAAAGCAGCGATAACCCCGCCAAAGGGGATCGATAACGGGCGGCCCAACCTCCGCCGGTAAGCCTATCGGAAGTCTGCATAGGGGTGATCCTCTAGGCACGCGCGGAGATCTCCTGGTTCAGCAGCTCGTACAGCGCCTCCGGGGACTCCGGGTATGGTTCGCCCGACCGTGCCCAGCGATCGGTGACGGACAAGAGGTCATCCAGCAACCTATCGGCAATCCCCATGGCCAGGGTTCTCTGCTGCTCCAGCGTGTCGTGGAGGGCAGACCAGTTGTGGTGTGGGGTTTCCTCCCAGAGCAGGTTGACGTCATCCATCGGTATGTGAGCCAACATACACCTCCCGGGGATCTAGCTTCGGCCCTGGCAGCCTGCAGGTTCTGGACCACCGAGCCGTCGATGATCGTAGGCCTCGACCCCTCGTGGGCAAGAACCACCTCGGCCGCAGGCTAGAACACCCGGGTGTTGTTGATGTAGAACTCGAACTGGCACTTCAGGAACTGGGCTGCCTTTCGTGCCATCAGCATCCGGGGGAGGAAGATCTCGAAGTAGTCCAGCACCCCGCCGGGCAGCGCCTCGGTCTCGATGGACAGATCGTAGGCAATCGCCTGCCGCTTGGCATCCACCCGCACGTAGCTGCGGCGCGCGGCGTAGTTCACCCGGTCGTGGTTGTCGAAGGTGGCGGGGTTGGGGTTCCGAACGCGGCTTCGATGCACGTCCGACTTGTCCGCCAGGATCAGGGCCGCGCTGAGGTCGCTGACCGGCTCCCCATCGCCCTCGTCGTGGTTGGCGATGGCGGTTACGACGTCCACGATCTCCTCCGGGGGCATCCCCAGCCTCTGGAGCAGCCCCATGGCGATCGCTCCGCCGGTGGAGTTGTGCCCGCTCCGGCCCACCAGGTTCCCGACGTCGTGCAGGTAGCCGGCGATGGCACCCAGCTCGGCCCGCCGCGGCGCTACCTGCAGCTGCATCAGTATCCCCTGGGTGACGGTGGACACCAGGCTGGCGTGCCTCAGCCCGTGCTCGGTATAGCCCTTCAGGATGGCCTGCTGGTCCGCCCCCTCCAGATAGCAGCGAATCTCCTGGGAGGATCGAACCATCTCCAGGGTCACGACCGGCTTCGATCCATTTCCGCTGGTTGCTTCCAGTTCAGACACCATCGTCACGATCCTTTCCTAGTGAGACGGCGTCGGCGTGGCCACCTCGGGGGCCCGGGTCGGCGTCCAGGTGGGCGGCATTGGCGGCACGTAGACGGGGTTGGCGGGCTGGGGCACCGCCGTCGGCGTGGCCCCTGGAGCCCCTGCCGTTGCCGTGGGGGGCAGGCCGGGGGTTACCCACATCGAGAACGTGGGCATCGGAGTGGGCGACACCGTCAAGACCGGGCCCGGGGTCCCCGCCCTCGGAGTCGGCCGCGTGGCCGTCCCCGTGACGGCCGCCGACGGGCTCGCTGCCGGCGTCCTGGCCGGCACCGGCGTGTTGCGAACCGCAGGCTCGATCGCCGGCCTGGAGGTCGGAGGGGGCGGGCTGGCGTGGTAGATGGAGGAGGTGGGTTCCGGACCCGCCGTCGGTGCCGGTCCGCCGAGCGACCGAGGCAGAGGGGTTGCCGTCGGCGCCGTCGCGGTCGCCTCCGTCGCGGAGGGGGTGGGGACGATCCGAGCGGCCTCCGCGTGGCGGCTCGAGGCGGCCAGCCCCAGAAAGCCGAGGCTGTAAAGCCACGAGGAGAAGAGGAAGAGCGCAACGGCGCTTCCCGTCGCCACCTTCTTCACGTCGCTCAGCCGGTCGAACCAGCGCCAGAACTCTCGGAGTCTGTCCACGGAAACACCCCTGCGACTGTAGGGGCGATCCTTGTGATCGCCCTGGGGCGAATCTTGTATTCGCCCCTACGCTAGATCTTCACCGTCCGAATAGCGTGGATGTCGGGCACCGCCAGCAGCTGCTCCACCAGGTCGGATCCCACCGGATCGTCCACGCCGATAACCATCAAAGCCTCGCCCTTGGGAGCCAGCCGCCCCACCGCCATGAAGGAGATGTTGACGTTGGCCTTCCCCAGCACCGTTCCCACGTGGCCGATCATGCCCGGCCGGTCTCGATGGTAGCTGAACAGCATTACCCCGCCGGCCAGCACCACGTCCACCCAGTACTCATCCACCCGCACCAGGTGGGGCTCACCCAGCATCGTCGTCCCGGCCACCACGTGGGAAGAGCGGTCAGTGTCCAGTTGAATGGTGATCAGGTTGCTGTAGTTGTTGACGTGAGCGGTCTTCCGCTCCGCCACGTCCAGACCCCGACTGCGGGCGATGACCGGTGCGTTGACCAGGTTGATCTCCTCGGCCAGGATCGGCTGCAGCAGTCCCTTGATCACCATCGCCTTGAGGGGTGCCGTTTCCAGCTCGGCTATCTCTCCCGCGTAGGTCACCTCGATGGAGCGCAGCTGGCCCTCGGAAAGCTGGGTCACCAGGCTTCCCAGCTTGGCCGCCAACTCCATGTAGGGGCCCAGGACCGACATCGCCTCGGGCGGGATGACCGGCGCGTTGACAGCGTAGCGGGCCGATCGGCCCTGAAGCACCGCCACGATCTGCTCCGCAACGTCCAGGGCCACCTCCACCTGGGCCTCGTGGGTTGATCCGGCCAGGTGGGGAGTCACCACCACCTTGTCGTGGCGCAGCAGCGGGCTGTCGGCCGGCAGCGGCTCCTGTGCGAAGACGTCCAGGGCGGCACCGGCGATCACTCCCTGGTCCAGGGCCTCCAGGAGGGCCGCCTCGTCCACGATCCCTCCTCGAGCGCAGTTGACCAACCGGGCGGTGGGCTTCATGCGCCGCAGCTGCTCGGGGCCGATCAGCGCCTTGGTCTGGGGCGTGAGGGGCACGTGCAGTGTCACGAAATCGGCCCGCTGCAGCAGGTCGTCCAGACCCATCGCCTCCACGCCCAGCTTCTTGGCATGCTCCACCGAGAGGTAGGGGTCGTAACCGATGACCCGCATCTCCAGCCCCTGGGCGCGACGGGCCACCTCCGTCCCGATCTTGCCCAGCCCTACCACGCCCAGAAGCTTATCCCTCAGCTCGACCCCCATGAACCGGGATCGTTTCCACTCCCCCGCCCGGAGCGAGGCGTAGGCCTGAGGGATCTGGCGCGCCAGGGCCAGCATCATGCCGAGGGTATGCTCGGCGGCGGCGATGTTGTTGCCGGTGGGGGCGTTAACCACCACGATGCCCCGGCGCGTCGCGGCGGCAACGTCGATGTTGTCGATGCCGACGCCGGCCCGACCGATCACCTGAAGCCTGCTTCCCGCCTCGATCACCTCGGCGGTCACCTTGGTCTCGCTGCGCACCACCAGGGCATCGTACTCAGGGATGATCCGGATCAGCTCCTCCGGCCTCATCCCGGTCTTCACATCTACCTTGGCCTGCTGCCGGAGGTAGGCCACCCCATCCTCGGCAACCGGATCGCTTACCAGTACTCTCATGATCACCATCACCTAATACGTCCCGATGGGTGTCACCCCGACCGCGATCGAAGGATCTCTACCGAAATAGGCATGGACTTCAGCCGGCTGGGGAAGTCAGAAAGGCCGTCCAGGGGACAGCTTGGAGAATATACCCCAAGGGGTGGGACGGGTCAAGGGTGACTTTATGTCGAGCTTTGTCCTGAGCTAAGCCTTCTCGATGGTCGCCGTGAGACCGTAACCCTCCAGCCGCTCGCGGTACAGCTCGGCCAGCTCCAGGGGGCAGACGATCACCACAGCCTGGCCACGATGGTGGGCCGTCAGCATGATCTCCGCCGCCTGCTTCTCGGTGAGCTTCGGGACGCTCCTCAACAACGCCATGGTGACGTAACCCATCTCGTTCACGTCGTCGTTGTGGAGGATCACCGCGTATGGCGGCAGCAGCTGACCTCGCCGCACGGTTTCCGGTTGCGAGGCGGTCTCGCCCTTCGATACCGCTTTTGGGATCTCGACTTCCAGCTTCGGCACGTTCTTCAGGTACTTATCCTGCAGTCGAACTATCATGTGCCAATCGATACTACCGCAAGGGGGCGAAGCTGCCAAGGGATGAACGTCAACGAGATAGCTGAGCGAGTCGAGGCGATCCGGGAGAACGAGGAGCTGGGCGCAACCCAGCTGGCGAGGGAGGCCGTCCAGCTGCTGGCCGAGATGGCCGCCGATCCAGCCCTGCCCGGCACCATCTTCCCAGAGCTGTTCCGAGACACGACCCGGAAGCTTGCCCACGCCCGCCCCAGCATGGCCTCCCCCCTCAACGCGACGGGGGCCGTGGTAGCCGCCTGGCTGGAGGCTGGTGGCGAGGGCAACGTGGGAGCCGCTCGCGCCGCCGCGGAGGAGGCCGCGCGCCGGTGGGTGGCCAAACAGGGGACGGCGACCTCCGTCATCGCCGACCACACCGCCGAGATGGTGGCCGGAGCGGTCATCACCCTCAGCTTCTCCTCCACCGTCCTGCAGGCCCTGGAGGAGTGCTGGTCGCGGGGCGTGCTGGAGGAGGTCATCGTGGCCGAGTCTCGGCCCCTCTGCGAGGGGCGCCGAACCGCGGCCGCCCTCGCCTCCCGCGGCATCCCCACCACCCTGATCACCGATGCCGAGGTGGGGCTCTTCGCCTCCGAAGCGAGGGCGGCGGTGGTGGGTGCCGACACCCTTCGGCCCAACGGCTCCCTGGTGAACAAGGCGGGCACCCTGCTGCTGGCCCTGGCCGCCCGCCGCTGCCGGGTGCCCTTCTACACCCTGGCGGAGACCCACAAGATCGCGCCGAACGCGGGCCGGTGGCGAACCCCTTCGCTGGAGGAGAAGGACGCACGGGAGGTGCTCTCCGAGCCGCTGGCGGGGGTAACCGTCCGGAACGTCTACTTCGACCTCACGCCGGCCCGCTACCTCGAGGGATACGTCACCGAGAAAGGGCTGCTGAACCGGCAGGACGTGGTGGCGCTGGCCCAGGAAGCGCCGGGGGCCCTGCTGGCAGGGTCGTAGGGGGCGAAGCATTTCGCGCCTGGCGCGAAATGCTTCGCCCTTGCTGACCTCACAGCCGAAGCCGCTCGATGGTGGTCATATCGGCGCCCTGTCTGACCATCTCCGCGATGGCCCTCTCGGCATCGTGAGGCTGGAGGTTGACTCCCAGGCTCGCATCCACCAGGACGGTCATCGAGAACCCCTGCCTGGGCGCTTCGATGGCCGTCCACTTCACACAGTAGTCGGTGGTCAGGCCGCCCACATATATCCGCTCGACCCCCCGACGCCGGAGTGACTCGGCCAATGGAGTGCCGTCGGACTCCAGGGCGTCGAAGGCCGAGTAGGCGTCCCGCTCGGGGTCCGCACCCTTCGACACGACGATCGCATCCTTCGACAGCCGCAGATCGGGATGGAACTCGGCGCTCCTGGTTCCCTGAATGCAATGGGGCGGCCAGATCCCCCCATACTCCTTGAAGTGCTTGGTGACCTTGGGATGCCAGTCCCGCGATGCGTAGATCGGCAGGCCGGCCGCAAGAGCCAGCTGGATATACCGATTCAGCACCGGTATGACCTGATCTCCCTCAAACACTCCCAGGGCGCCGCCCGGCAGGAAATCGTTCTGCAGGTCCACCACCACCAATGCGCTCTTCCCAGCCACGCTCCACCTCCCTGCAAATAACGGCGTTCACCATGCTGACCCGCTTTCGACACTCCGTGCCAACCCATCTACGGCCTTGGAGCCGTGGACCCCACAGGCTTTGGCCAAAGACGGGCTCGTCGATCAGTCGCGGTGTGCCACTGCTCTTTCGAGCCGCTGGAGATCTCGAATAGTGGAGAAGTAAATCCCCTCCGTCAGGCACTTCTCCCGAGCCTCCGATCTAAACCCTGTTTGTGAGATGTACCACCGACGGTCGATTCTCTGAGATGTCTTCTCCTCATAGAACTCGCACGCCCGCAGGAACTTTGCCACCTGGGCGACCGTGGCACCCCCCGCTCTATGCTTGCACTCCACCGCCCAAGTTTCACTACCGGGGGCAATGGCGTCAATCTCGACGCTCCCAGGTTCGCCTGAAGACTTACCCTCCGGATCGGGCAACTCAACGTTGTGTACTTCGCCAATCACCGGCAGCGTTCGCCGGTCCGCGGCTCCAAACAGCTTGCCCGAAACCACTTGGCCTCGAAACTGCCGCAGGACGTTGTGCACCCTCTTCTCAAACATCTTGCCCATGGCTTCCTGCAGGCCCTGGAGCCGCTCTTCGTACGAATGGATCACCTTGGCCCTTGCCTGAGGGTTGTGCAGAACCGCAGCGGGATCCCGCCGCTCCCGCTCCAAGGCGGTCCAGATCGGCAGCACAGGATCCACGAACCATAATCGGCCGTCTCTACTGGCCAAGACATCAATCCGTACCAACTCATCTATGACCCGGTTTACCTGCGCCCGTCCCTCGCTTCGCCTGACCGCTCGTGCCATGTCGGTCCTGGTACTTCCTTCTGCTGCCGCGAGGTGTCTGAGTATGGCGTCTGGGATGTTCTCACCCCGGACGTCGCCGATAGCCTGCTGGTAAAGATACTGACAGTAGATCGAAAGCGTGCGGTTGGGATCCAGCATCTCCGTCTGAAAGGCCGCATCGACGTGATCTCCATCCACGGCGGAGGTCGCGGGTCTAGCCTGATCCGCAGCAGCCAGAGCTAGCGTGTGTGCGTAGAAGGGAAAGCCCTGCGACAGGGCATGGAGCCGTTGGACTGCATTCTGGGTCCAAGTCATTCCGCCTCGCTCCCATAAACCGGCAGCGAGCTCGTGAGTGTCAGGCTCCTCAAAGGGCGGCAGTTCCACTTCCCTGAAACGGGTGAACAGGGGATCGTTTCCTTCGTGGAGGATTTGGCGCATCAGCGTTACAACTGACCCAGCGATGACGAAGGCCACTCGCCCCCGTCGGTCCAGCGCCTCTCGCAGAGCCGCCCACAGGTTGTCGGTGTTCTTGAAGTTCTGGATCTTCCGGATACTCTGGAACTCGTCCAGGATCACCAGCATGGGTAGATCAAGAGCCTCGGAGACAGCCCACGGGAAAAGAAGAGTCTTGGGGATCAGCCGACCGTAGCTGGCGCGGCCTAAGAGGTCGACGATCTCCTCTACGCTCGGCACAACCGCCTCACCCAGCAAGGCAGCTGCTGCGGTGATCGATGTTTCCTGCGTTGTCACCTTTCTCTTGATCCCCTGCGAGTAGCACGCGGCCTCCAATACGGTGGCCATCATTTCCAGTGCAAAGTCCTCTGGCGTGGAGACAACCACATCCAAAGGGAGCTTGGGCATGCATTTCCCTGGGTGGCGCACTCGCACTTCGTCCAGGAGCATAGTCTTGCCTATGCGCCTCAGGCCGAGGAGAGCAAGGTGGCGTTGGTCGCCCTGCTCCAGAGCTGCCAGCAACTCGTCGAAAAGTGCAAGCTGTGCCCGTCGATTCACGAAGATAGTGGTTGCGGCAGACATGCTGGTCACCACCCTTCTGCGCATCCTGTGGTATTCTGTAACCCATTTGGATTATAATCCAAATGGGTTACAGAATACCACTTCACACTGATACCCACCAGGCGCATGGGCAACTCCCAAAGGGGCGGCCTTGCGGCCGCCCCCTGCCCGTCCTCTTTGTCTTTCGCGTGTCGCAGCCGCCTACCTACCGGCCTGGAGCCACGCGGGCAGCTCCGCCTCCTTCACGCCCTTGAAGCGGCAGGAGTAGCGGCAGGTCTCGCAGTTGCCCTTCAGGCTGGCCACCGGCTTCTCACCCTTGATCCCCTCGATCAGGTCGATG
>DAHVXI010000048.1:0-15890 GCA_027356795.1 Chloroflexota bacterium
GACCGACATCGGCCGACGGGTCATCTTGACCGCCCTGAAGCTCCGCCACCTGGTGGTCATTCCATCCCTGGCCGGCCTGCTCCCGGCCAACGCCTGAGATCATGCACATTTTGCGATCAATCCCATCGGTTAGACACTAATAGGCTCGGCCGAAGACCACCCGCTTGCCGCTGGTTGGTCGAGTGCACCACACGCAGCTTCCCTCTTCGACCTCGGCATCCATCGGGATGCAGCGGATGGTGGCCCCCGTCTCTTCCTTGATCTTGGCCTCGCACTCGGCGCCGCCACACCAGTGAGCCAGCAGGAAGCCTCTCTCCTGCTCCAGGGCGGTGGTGAACTCCTCGAAGCTCTCCACCCGGCGGGTCCGCTGGGCCATGAAGTCGCGCGCCTTCTGGAGCAGGTCCTGCTGGATCTGCCCGAGCAGCCCGACTACCCGGTCCTTGGCGTTGTCCAGCGGTACGATCTCCTTTTCTCGAGTGTCCCGTCGCACCAAGACGACCTGGTTGTTCTTGACGTCGCGGGGGCCCACCTCGAGCCGCAGCGGGACGCCGCGGAGCTCCCACTCGTTGAACTTCCAGCCGGGGGTGTGCTCGTCGTCCCAGTCCACCTGGAATCGCAGCTCGCTCCCCAGGTTGGCCTTGAGACGATCCACGAACTCGGCTACCTGCTCCTTCTCCTGCTCCTTCCGCCAGATCGGTACCACGATCACCTGCGTGGGGGCCACCTTGGGCGGCATGATCAGGCCGGAGTCGTCGCCGTGCACCATGATGATGGCACCGATCAGCCGGGTGGAAACCCCCCAGCTGGTCTGCCACGCGTACTTGCGTTCCCCGTCCATGTCCTGGAAGGTGATGTCGAACACCTTGGCGAAGTGCTGGCCCAGCATGTGGGAGGTGCCCGACTGGAGCGCCTTGCCGTCGCCCATCATCGCCTCGATGGAGTAGGTTCGCTCGGCGCCCTTGAACTTCTCCGCCTCGGTCTTCTGGCCGTAGACGACCGGTATGGCCAGGTCCTCCTCCACGAAGGCGCGGTAGACCTGGAGGATCTTGAGGGTCTCCTCCTGGGCCTCCTCTTCGGTGCGGTGGACGGTGTGCCCCTCCTGCCAGAGGAACTCGGTGGTGCGGAGGAACAGGCGGGTGACCTTCTCCCATCGCAGCACGTTGCACCACTGGTTGATCAGCACCGGCAGGTCACGCCAGGAGTGGATCCACTTGGAGTACATCTGGCCGATGATCGCCTCGGAGGTGGGCCGGATGGCCAGCCGCTCCTCCAGGGGCTCGTTGCCGCCCTGGGTAACCCAGGCCACCTCGGGCGCGAAGCCGGCGACGTGCTCAGCCTCCCGAGCCAGGAAGCTCTCCGGTATCAACAGCGGGAAGTAGGCGTTGACGTGGCCGGTAGCCTTGAATCGGGCGTCCAGCAGACGCTGCATGTTCTCCCAGAGAGCGTACCCGTAAGGGCGAATGACCATGCAGCCGCGCACCGGGGCGTAGTCGGCCAACTCGGCCTTCAGGATCACCTCGGTGTACCAGCGTGAGTAGTCGTCGCTCTTGTCGGTGAGCTCCTCGACAAAGGAATCCTGCTCGGACATCTTCACCCCTCATCCATGCTTGCGATTGGTAATGCGGCCGAGGCCAGACAACGCCCAAAGGGCGAAAAGGAGGCCTCGAGAGGGCCTCCTTGGGTTCACGGGTGCAGTATTCACGCCTCGCGTACCGCGGAAAGCGTCCTGCCGTTCCAGGGTGGCTACCGGCGGCAGGCACCGCTCGAATTCGAAGGCGGCCGCCGCCCCCGCGACGCGATCGACGGCCTCCGAAGCGCACCCCAAGCCGGCGAGTTGGTCGCGAGCTATCCCGCGATCAATCACCAAGTATAGCACACGGCCGGCCAGGTGGTGGGAGACGGCCGCGTCCCCCCTTCGTCGGTCTGCCCGACCCACAGGTCGGCGGTGGGGACCTTCTGCACGTAAGTGGCTGGGAGTACCGTAGGGCAGGGCGCTCTGCCCTGCCGCCAGGCCCAACATCGCTCGCCGGGCGGAGGGGCACAGGGCCCCTCCCTACGCAGTCGAGGTCATCGTCCGGGCGGAGGGGCACAGGGCCCCTCCCTACGGAGAGCGGCTAGTCCTGCAGGCCGCTGATCAGGGCCGCGTACTTGTCCTGAAGCACCCGAGCCTGGTCGGCGGAGGTGGACTCGGCGATGACGTGGAAGATCGGCCGGTCGGGATCGGGCAGGATGAGGACCCACTCCTTCTCCCCCAGGTCTATCCTCACGCCGTCGATCTGCCTGGACTGGCCGTCCCTGTACTGCTCGTGCAGGATGCGCATGATCCTGCCCTTGCGTTCCCATGGGCAGGACACCTTGGTGGAGGACATGTAGTAGGGCGGCAGGGCGTTCACCACGTCGTCCAGGGTAGCGCCCGCGCTGGCCAGGAGCCCCATCATCTGGGCTACGGCGAACATGCCGTCGAATCCCGGGTGGAAGGCGGGGAAGATGAAGCCCCCGTTGCCGTCGCCGAGCATGGCCACCTTCTCCCGGGCGGCCACCTCCATCATAGAGTGGGGGTTCACCCTGGTGCGGACGACGCGCCCTCCATTTCTGGCCGCTACCTCGTCGATCACCTTGGAGGCTGAGACCGGGACCGCCACGACGGCTCCTTGCTTCGCCCTGAACACCAGGTCGGCCATGACCGCCAACGCAGTCATGCCGGGAAGGATCTGCCCTCGGCCGGTTACCAGCCAGACCCCCTCACCTCCTGGGTCGATGCGCACGCCCATGGCGGCTCGCAGCGCCGACGAGATGGATGCACACTGGGCGAGAGCCACCTCGTGCTCTTCGGGCGAGGCCATGGGGCGCGCATCCTCCACCGAGGCGTTCAGGGCCACGACCCTGGCGCCTCCCCGCCGCAGGATCGGCGAGAGGATGGTGGAGGAGATGGAGTTGCTGTAATCGACCACGAGGCCGAAGCCATCGGGAGGGGCCGGCAGGGCAGCCTTGTCCAGGGCCGCGATGAAACCTTCGGAGTAGCTCTCCGGCACCCTGGGCTGGTAGTAGATCAGCCCCACCTCGTCCAGGTAGACGCGGCGGAAGTCCTCCCTGAAGAAGGTGTTCTCGATCTTCCTCTCGGTGGACTTGCTGATATCCATGCCGTTCTGGTCGAGGAACTTGATGTCCACGACCCGACTGTCGAAAGGGGAGAGCCGCACGTCGATGCCCGCCTGGGCCTCGGAGGTGCGGGTGACGTAACGGGCCACCGGTATGGGGACCGAGGCCAGGTCGGCCACATTGACGCCGGCCGAGGGTAGCCCGGAGATGATGGCCCGCTTGATCATCCTGGGGGTGCGGTTGGGATCCCGGTTGACGGTGACCACGGAGCCCTTGGGAAGGGTTGCGCCGAAGGCGGCGCCCAGCTTGGCGGCGAACTCGGGAGTCAGGTCTATGTTGGCGAGGCCGGTTATCCCGTACCGACCGAACAGAACCCTCCGGCCCTGGGCGCCCCAGATGATGCTGGTCGCCACCGTGGCGCCCGTCTCGATCTCCTTGTTGGGCCAGATCTTCACGTTGGGCTGGATGATGGCGCTGTCCCGAACCACGGTGTTGTCGCCGATCACGGCCCCTTCGAAGATCACCGCCTTGCTCTCGATGTGGCACTGCTTCCCGACGATGGCGCCGTGCAGCTCCACCCGCTCGCCCAGGTAGCTGTTGTTCCATATGACGCTGCGCACCACGTGGCAGCGGCTGTCCACGACGGCGTACTCGCCGATCACGCTGGGGCCATGGACCACCGCCCCGCTCTTGATCTTGGCCTCGCGGCCGACGCACACGGGGCCGTACAGCTGGGCGTCCGGTGAGACCTCGGCCCCCTCCTCTATCCAGACGCTCCCGCCCACGTGCTTGCCGGGCAAGGGGATAGCTACCTTCCCCGCCAGGAGATCCGCGTTGGCTCGAAGGTACTCCTGGAGGTTCCCCACGTCGCACCAGTAGCCCGGGGCGATGAAGCCGTAGAGGGGGTCCCCCTTCTTCAGCATCATGGGGAACAGCTCCTGGCTGAAGTCGAACGCCCTGTTGGGCTCGAAGTTGTCCAGGATCTCCGGCTCCAGCACGTAGATGCCGGTGTTCACCGTGTCGCTGAAGACCTCGCCCCAACTGGGCTTCTCCAGGAACTGGACGATCTCGCCGTCTTCTCGCGTGATGATGACGCCGTACTCCAGGGGATTGGGCACCCGGAAAAGGGTCAGAGTCGCCAGGGCCTTCCTATCCTTGTGGAAGTTGACTATCTGGGTGAGATCGAAGTCCGTGAGCGCGTCGGCGCTGATGACGACGAAGGTGTCGGTCAAGTACTTCTGGGCCAGCTTGACGCTGCCCGCGGTGCCAAGGGGGGTCTCTTCGACGGAGTAGACGATCTTCATCCCCAGCTGGCTGCCGTCGCCGAAGTAGTCCTGGATCATGGAGGCCAGGTATTGAACGGTGACCACCACCTCGGTGATGCCGTGCCGTTTGAGGAGATCAAGGTTGTGCTGCATCACCGGCTTCGTGGCTATCGGCACCATCGGCTTGGGTCGACCCAGAGTCAGGGGCCGGAGTCTCGAGCCCTCACCCCCGGCCATCACTACTGCCTTCATCGTCGTCTCCTCTTGGATATGCCGGCGCACTCCATGCGTTCATTCTACTCAAAGGGTGCGCCAGGCAGCAAGAAGAACCGACGAGGTGAGGAGGAGAGGGGGAGACGGGGAGAGGTTATCCCCCTCTCCCTCTGGGAGAGGGTCGGGGTGAGGGCTTTGTCGCGAGCATCGAAGCAGCCCTCACCCGCCCTTCGGGCGGCCTCTCCCAGAGGGAGAGGCGACAGGCGATGCCGGGTGTTCTGTTCCTGAGGGGTGTCTGGGGCTATAATCCCATCAGACAACTCATGGCGAGGCGGGGACATGGAGAATTCGACGTTCGGGGGGGAGACGGCCGGGATGCCCTGGCCCTCCTGGGTGGAGGTCGATCTGGATGCGATCCGCCACAACGTGAGCGCCGTGCGCGGCGCCCTTCACGCCGGCTGCCGGGTGATGGCCGTGGTGAAGGCGCAAGCCTACGGCCATGGGGCGGTGGCTGTGGCGAGGGCGGCGTTGGAGGCGGGGGCCACCTGGCTGGGGGTAGCCCGGGTGCGGGAGGGGGTGCAGCTTCGGGAGGCAGGGCTGAACGCACCGATCCTGCTGCTGGGGCCTGTGGCTCCCCCCGAGATCCCCACCCTGGTGGAGCGGAGGTTGCGGCCGACCCTGGTCAGCTTCGAGCAGGCGGAGGCGGTGTCGGCGGCGGCCCAAGAGGCCGGTAGAGAGGTCCCCGTGCATCTCAAAGTGGAGACGGGCATGGGGCGCTATGGAGTGCCGGTGGAGGAGTTGCTGTCCTGGTTGCCCCGGGCGGCAGGGCTGCCGGGGCTGCGGTTGGAGGGGCTCTGCTCCCACTTCGCCACGGCCGACGAGGAGGATGGCGGCTACGCCGCCTCCCAGATGGCGGCCTTCCAGGCCGCCCGTCAGAAGGTGGAAGAGGCCGGCTTCCCCCTGCCCCTGGCTCACATGGCTGCCAGCGCGGCTATCCTGGGGATCGACGTGAGCCACACGGACATGGTGCGGATAGGCCTTTCCCTCTACGGACTCTACCCCTCTCCCCACCTGGCCGCCCGAGCAGCGCTGCGGCCGGCGTTGTCGCTGCACGGCCGGGTGGGGAGGGTGTTCCGGCTGGAGACCGGACAGAGCGTGGGGTACGGTCGCACCTTCGTGGCCCGCCGGTCGATGGAGGTAGCGCTGATAGCTGTAGGGTACGCCGATGGCCTCCCGCGAAGCCACTCCAACCGAGGCTTCATGCTGGTCAACGGGCGGAGGGCGCCCCTGATCGGGAGGGTCAGCATGGATCAGTGCGTCGTGGACGTGAGCGACTGCGGATCCGTCCGCGAGGGGGACCGCGTGGTGGCCATCGGCTCCCAGGGCGAGGAGAGCATCAGCTGCGACGAGTTCGCCGAGCGGTCGGGGACCATCAGCTACGAGGTGGTGACCTCCCTGGGCTACCGGCTGCCGAGGGTCTATCGGAGCGGGGGTGCCGTAGTGGCCGTCGGGTACCTGGACGAGGGGAGGCTGGTACCGTGGCAGCGGTGAGGGTGGTGGAGATCATCCAGCGGAAGAGGGCGGGCGAGGCGCTCTCCCGGGGGGAGATCGAACGGCTGGTCACGGGCTACGTGCGGGGGGAGATCCCCGACTATCAGGTCTCGGCGTGGCTGATGGCCGTGTGCTGCAGGGGAATGACCCGACAGGAGACCCTGGATTTGACCTCCGTGATGGTGGGCTCCGGCGCGATCCTGGACCTCTCCAGGGTTGGCCTTCCCGTGGCCGACAAGCACAGCTCGGGCGGCGTGGGGGATAAGACGACCCTGGTGGTAGCACCCCTGGTGCGTGCTTGCGGCGCCGCGGTGGCCAAGATGTCGGGTCGCGGGCTCGGTTTTACCGGCGGGACCCTGGACAAGCTGGAGTCGGTCCCCGGGTTTCGGGTGGATCTCTCCGCGGCTGAGTTCGTGCGACAGCTGGAGAAGGAGGGGATAGTCCTCGCCGGGCAGACCCCAGAACTGGTACCGGCCGACCGGAAGCTGTATGCCCTGCGGGACGTCACCGGGACCGTCGACAGCATTCCCTTGATAGGCAGCAGCATCATGAGCAAGAAGCTGGCTATCGGCGCCCAGGGGTTGGTACTGGACGTGAAGGTGGGCCGGGGCGCCTTCATGGCGAGCCGTGAAGAGGCGCGGGAACTGGCCCGCCTCATGGTTGACATCGGTGCTGCGGCCGGCAAGCGGGTGAGCGCGCTGCTGACCTCGATGGACCAACCTCTGGGCCGAGCCGTGGGCAACGCCCTGGAGGTGACCGAGGCCATCGAGACCCTGCGGGGGGAGGGGGCTCCGGACCTGGTGGAGCTGTCCACCATCCTGGCGGGGGAGATGCTCCACCTGGTGGGGAAGGCCTCCAGTCCCACGGCCGGGAAAGAGGCTGCCCTTCGGGCGCTCTCCTCCGGTGAGGCCCTGGTATGGCTGCAGAGGCTGCTGCTGCTCCAGGGTGGAGATCCCAGGGTCGTGGAGGACCCCGGCCTGATGGGCAGGGCGCCCCTGGTGTTGCCGGTGGTGGCCCATCGCTCCGGGTGGGTTTCCCGTCTGGATGCGCGAGGCATCGCCCAGGCGGCCCTGACTCTGGGGGCCGGGCGGGCCACGAAGGAGGACTCCGTGGACCCGCAGGTGGGCGTACTGCTGCGGGCCAAGGTGGGGGCCGCCGTGGAGAGGGGCGAGCCCCTGGCGGAGGTGCACGCTCGAGATGGCGCCCGGGGGGAGCGGGCCGTGGCAGAGGTCTTGCATGCTTATTCTATCCTGCAGGAGCCCCAACAGCCGGTCGTCGAGTACCTGGAGCGATGCGGCCTCCCGTAGGAGCGTCCTCCCGGGCGCGAATTCGGTCGATTGTGCCCCGGTTCGGCCCCAGGATGGGCCTCCCACGGGGACGCGGGGGTTCCGTTCGGGTAGCTAACGGCTTATAATCCTTTTGCAGGCGCTGCTCTCGTTTGCACACGGGGGGGGGGCGCCGGCGGCCCGGGCTATCCGTTTCCGTCCGGAAGACCAGAATATCCGCCGATCGGAGAAGGAGGGCACCGATGAAGCTGTACGTGGACCTGAACGGTGACCGGCATTACCTGCTGACCGATGACGGAGAAGCAGTCTACGTGGACGATCTGAAGGAGGAAGGTCGCGATACCGAGATGATCGATCGCCTGATCGATGCGGCCAGGTTCCGGCGGCGAGGCTCCAAGCCGACGCGGGTGGCCGGGTCCCTGGAGATCGAGACCTTCGGCCCTGAGGAGGAGGAAACGCAGGCGTAGCCTGCAGCAGGGTAGAAACGGGGCAGGCGGGGGGCCCGCGCTCCCGGCAACGTGCCTTAAGACGTTCTCGATTCAGCGGCTTCCAGCCAACCCCTGGCCGTCTCGGCCAGGTGGGCGGCGGGACCCATGCGCACCGTGCATTGGGGCAAGGAGTGGATGAAGGCCGGCCCGTAGAACTTGCTCCCCACTCGACTATCCAGAATCACCACCACCCCCCGATCGGCATTGCTGCGGATCAGCCTCCCAAACCCCTGCTTTAGCCGGAGGATGGTCTGAGGCACCGAGAACTGGCGGAAGGGCTCGTCGAAGGCCTCGCTGCGGGCCGCGAAGATGGGGTCGGTGGGCACCGAGAAGGGGAGCTTGACGATCACCAGGCAGCTGAGGGCTTCCCCCACGACGTCGATCCCCTCCCAGAAGCTACTTGTGCCCATGAGGACGGCTTTGGGGCTGCTCATGAAGGCCTGTAGCAGCCTCCGGCGCGATCCGTCCACACCGTGGGCCAGCACCAGGATCCCCTTATCCTCGAGACGGGACCGGATGGCGCTGCTGGTGAGCCGGAGCTGGGCGTGGGAGGTGAAGAGCACCAGGGTGCGGCCCTCCATGGCCAGCGCCAGCTCCGTGATGGCGGACTCCACCGCTCGCTGGCTCGAGGGGCGGGCCGGCTCTGGGATATCCTTCACCACGTACAGCAGGGTGGATCGCTGGTAGTCGAAGGGGGAGCCCAGCATCAGCTCACGATGGTTCTCCAGGCCGAGCCGCTCCGCGATGTAGTCGAAGCTTCCTTCGGCCGTGAGGGTCGCCGAGGTGAGGATTACCGAGTCCTTGGCGCCGAAGAGCGCGGCGTTCAGCGCCTCTCCCACGTGGAGGGGCGCTGAGCTGACCGCCAGGTCCTCCAGGCCCGTCCCACCGCCGATCCAGTAGATCCCGTTGGAGCCGGGCGACGACACGATCTCCTCCCCCTGGGTGACCAACCTGTCCAGGTAGCTCTGAAAGCCCGCCAACTCGGCGACGGTGCCCTCTCGCTTCAGCAGCTGCCCCTCCTCCAGGTCCTGGATCGCTGCCTCCAGCCGGCGGAACTGCCGGCGCAGCGACTCCAGGCACTGAACCAGCTCGGACCAGCGCACCTCAATCTCCGACCATCCGGGCTGGGCGCGGAGCGAAGGGGTGATGCGGAGACGAGCCCCCGGGCGGGGGTGTTCCTCGACGTGGTCGTGGACGAAGCAGCAGAGCGTCTCGAAGAAGGTGCCACTCTCCTGCAGGTTCACTTCCACGGCACTCTCGGCCGTCGACACCAGGGTGCGGAAGGTGGCCGCGGTCTCAGGGGGGAGTCCCGAGCCTCGCAGGGCTCCCAACAGCTCGGGCAGGAAGCCGGCGGCTCTCTGGCCGGAGGTCACCTGGTGCAGAGCAGCCAGGAAGGAGCGGAGGTCGCCCCAACTCAAGGTGAAGCCGAGCTGCTGGGTGGCCTCCTCCTCGAGGTGGTGGGCCTCGTCGACAATGAGGTGGGAGTACTCGGGCAGCGCCCCGCCGGATGTGGCCAGATCGCTGAGGAGCAGGGCGTGGTTCACCACCAGGAGGTGGGCGCTCTCGGCATTCCGGCGAGCCCTCAGGACGAAGCAGGCGCCCCTCCGGAACTGAGGGCAACCGGCCAGGGCGCAGGACTCTGCCTGGGCGGAGATCCGCGACCACATCTCCGACTCGGCCGGCGACAGGTTGAGCTCCGCTCGATCGCCGGTTTCGGTCGTGGAGAGCCAGATCAGGGTCTTGATCGACAGCAGGGTCTCTCCGGCGCTCAGGCTGGGCGATCGGGAGAGGACGAGCCAGCGTCGCAGGCAGAGGTAGTTGGCTCTCCCCTTCAGTAGGGCCGCCCTGAACTCCACGGGGAGGCAGGCCTTCAGGGCGGGGATATCCTTGTGGTAAAGCTGGTCCTGGAGGTTGAGGGTGTTTGTGGAGATAGCCACCCGGCGACCGTTCTTCGCGGCGTAATAGATGGCGGGCAGCAGGTAGGCCATGGACTTACCTGTGCCCGTCCCCGCCTCCACCAGCAGATGCTCACCGTCGTTCAGCGCCTCCGCAATGGCCACCATCATACGGATCTGCTCTTCCCGCTTCTCGTAGCCAGGGAGGGCAGAGGCCACGGGACCGGCAGGCTCCAGCAGGGCCTTCAGCTCGTGGGGATCCACCGGCAGCGGGTCCGGTGCGGGGTGGAGGGATGGCCGCGGAGCGGGCCGAACCGACGGCGTGAAGAGGTCGGGTTCCTCGGCGTGGGGTGCTGAGTGCTGAGTGCTGAGTGCTGAGTGCTGAGTGGCGAAGTGGTTCTTCAGCCGCCGCCGCTGCGCCTCCCTGAACAGACGGGCGAAGGGCCAGGCCGGCAGCTGGGCGGCCAGACTGTTGACCTGGGTGAGCACGGGAAGTCCCAGCCCGGCGGCGCGGTCCAGGAGTGCCAGGAAGACCCGGCCTGCCACCAGCGCATCGCCGAGTGCCCGGTGCTCCTGCTCGACCACCACTCCCAGAGACCTCGCTATGGTCCCGAGGTCGTAGGAGGGGAGTCCCGGCAGCAGCAGCGAGGCCAGCTCGAAGGTGTCGAGAAGGGGGTTGAAGAGACGGATCCCGGCGGCGGCCAGACATTCGAGGTCGAGGTTGATGCTCTGGCCCACCACGGGGTCGTTGCCGACGAAGCCGAGGAAGGAGGGCACCACCTCAGCCAGACGAGGGGCTGCGTTCACCTCCTTCTGACAAATGCCGGTGAGCGCCCCTACGCGAGGAGTGAGGTCGCAGCGGGGGTCCACCAGGGTGCAAAAGGTGTCGACTAACTGACCGCCGCGGAATCTGGCCGCAGCGATCTCTATGATCCTTTGTTGGTCGCCGCCAAAGGGTGTTAGTTCCAGGTCGAGGGCGACAAAGCTCTCCACCCCGCGATCCTTGCTAGGGAGCCGCCTCCGTTGGGGCTCAGGCCGGAGCTAACGGTGGCTATCCTGAGGAGTCTCCTCGATATCACACTCGCGACGGTGCGAGCGGCGCTGAGGCCATTGTAGCATCCCTGGGCTGTCAGCGCCAAGCGGCGGTGACGCGGGTCGTCTTCTTGGGGGTGATGGGGAGGTCGTTGCGCCAATCCGAGGGGCGCATCTCCATCTCCTCCTGGATGACGTGAGCCGGAAGCGCCAGGCAAAGGATGTGATGATCCTGGGGGAAGCTATCCTGCATCCACAGCCTCCCGCCCTGGTGCTCCACCAGGGTGCGGGCTGCCAGGGTGCCGAGGCCACCCTCCCACATCTGCTCCAGGGGATCCGTGGCCTGTCCGGACTCGGCCTTCCCGATAGCTTCGGCCAGGCCCTCGCTCTCCCGCCGGCAAAGCCCGATGGTGAGTTGGAGTTCGGCCCTTCGCCGTTCGGCGGCGATCTCCACTCCGGCGCTCGCCGCCCGTGCGTAGGCCGCGACCTCGTCGAAGAGCAGGGCCAGCGCCTCTTCCAGCACCAGGGGATCGCCTCGAGCCGGATCCAGGTCCGCGGGCAAGCGTTGCTCCAGCGGGACCTCTCGCCCCAGGGAAGAGCAGCGGCGCAAGGCCCTTTGCAGCAACGCTGGGATCGCCACCGGCACGATCTGAGGCTCCAGCAGCCCCTGCTCGGCCTGGACGCTGTGCAGGATCTGCTGGAGGACGGCGTACAGCTGCACCGCCTGGCGGCGAGCCTCGGTGGGGATGGGTCGACCGGCCAGGTGAGCTTCTTCGTGTCCGTCCAGCAGCCGGGAATGGGCGAGCAGGGTCACCAGCAGGGTTGCCAACTGGTGCTTGGTGCCCCTGCGGGAACCGGTACCGTTTGCGTTGGGCGACAGCCTCTCGCCCAGCGCGACGGGGGTCGCCGCCTCGGGCGCACCGGCAGCTTCACCTCTGCTCGGGGCCTGCTTCCATCGAAGGAACTGCCCGCGGGCGGCCCGCACTGCCTGGAGCAAAGCGAGGCGATTGGGGGCGAAGTAGCGGCTCTCTAGGGAGGAGAGAGCGGTCTCCCAGCAGCTTTCAAGCTCCTTGCCCAGGAAGAGACCTTCCAGGAGCACGGCGGCCGAGGGGGAGAGGTCGTGGCAGAGGACGTTGCAGGCCGTGCCGCTCTGGGGATCCACCTCTATCTCCAGGGAGAGCATGGGGGAGGCGGCATAAGGGCGCAGACTCCCCGGCAGGGGAGCTTGCCCGACCAAAAGGACCGTATCGTGACACGACTCCGCCCTTTCGGCGGGTGCGTTCCAGTTGCTTTGCAACAGCCTTGCCCTTCCCGAGCCTGGCAGCGACGCGGGCGGCCCGTCCGTGCCGCGGTGGCATCAAAGGTTTGGCACGATCTATCCCCACGGAGCCAGCGGCCGGAAGGACCGGAAGATTCTTCCCGATGCGGCGCCGAGGATACCCCTGTGGCGAGAAACAAGCTGGAGTGGGCGCAGTATACCAGCTAAGTGGTAGAGGAGCAACAGCTGTAGCGATGTCTGTTGCAGAGGGGGTGACGTTGGTGTCGATCACCCCCTCTGGACCGGCTTCGATGAGATTACCTGCGGATCAGTCCGCGGGCGATGCCGAGCCCCATACGGCGGGTCGCGCGGCGGGACAGCATTCGGAACCCGACGTCCCGAACCAAGGGGTTCCGCAGGAAAGCCATGGTCACAGGGACGAGACTGAGTGCAAACCCCACCTGCCGGGCCATGCTCCTGGCCCCCCGGGCTCGCATGCGGACCCTGCCCATCGGGGGCACGTTTTGCATCATCATGCCGCGCCAGCCGCGGGTGGTCTCCGCTATGTCCTGTCCCCTCTCTCGCAGGATCTGCCGCATCATCATCCTGCGCCTCCGAATCCTCATGACCGTCAGGGCGATGGCGCCGAGAGAGCCCAGGGTCTCCATCGATCGCTCGAAGAAGCTCCTGCGCCTCTGCATGGCCTGCATCTGCGCCACGCGAACGCCCACCGTGGCGCCGATCATGGCTATGGCCAGGGATCCGATCACCATGGGTTGGCGAAGGTAGTAGCCGATCGTCTGGCCGATACCGCCCATGGTCTCGGAGACGTAGCTGGTGGTCTCCCGTTTCCGGGCCGCCCTGCGTCGCACTCGACCCTCACCCTCCGTAGGCGGGGTAGTAACATCCGGCTGCATGGGGTACCTCCTGGTCCTAAGCCTGGAACCCTAGTAACGCTAGGGGGCATGGAAGGAGCAAGTTCGGTGCCAGTTAGCGGCCGAGGGCCGCCTCCATCACCTTGCGGCCGGCGGGGGTGGCGAAGTCGGAGCCGGGGCCCTTGTTCTCCATGATGACGGCGACCGCCACCGTAGGATCGTCGGCCGGTGCGTAGCCTATGAACCAGGAGTGGGTCTTCTCGCCGGCGGCCACCTCGGCGCTCCCCGTCTTTCCACCCACCTGGACTCCCGGGATGGCTGCCGGCTTGGCGTACCCTTCCTGGACGCTGGCCACCATCAGCCGGTTCATGGAGCGGGCGCTCTCGGGCGACATGACCTGCCGAACGGTGCTGGGGGTGTGGCGTTGAAGGATGTTGCCGTACTGGTCGCGGATCTCAGACACCAGGTAGGGCTCCGGCATCTTGCCCCCGTTGGCCACGGTCGCGGAGGCCAGGGCCATCTGGAGGGGGGAAACCAGCAGTTGCCCCTGCCCGAAGGCGCTGTTGGCCAGCTCCACCCGGGAGAGGTTCTGGCTGCCCACGCGGCTGGCGGAGGTAGGAAGGTCGAAGGGTAGCGGGGCCTCCAGGCCGAACCGCCTGGCGTAATCCAGGAAGTGGCGCCGGCTCTCGTCGATGCTGTTGGTCCAGGGGGCCGGATTGGGGACGTCGTCGCCCACCGGGAGGGGGTTGAACCCGAGTCCGAGCCCGGTCTTGGCGAAGGTCACGTTGCAGGAGTAGGCGAAGTCGTCCACGAAGGTGACGTCGGAGATGCCGGGGTGGTTCTTGTTCTTGATGACGAAGCCGTCCACCGTGAGGTCATCGGTGCAGCGGTAGTGCTTATCCAGATCCACCAGCCCCAGGTCGATGGCGGCGCTGGCGGTGACGATCTTGAACACCGAACCCGGCGTGTAGAGCCCCAGGGTGGCCCGGTTGTACAACGGCTTGGCGGGGTCCTTCTCCAGCCGATCCCACTGCGCCTCCAGGTTGTTTGGATCGAAGTGGGGGGTGGAGACCATCGCCAAGACGGCCCCGGTACGTGGATCCAGGGCTACGATGGCGCCCTTGTCGGAGCCCATCGCCTGGGTTGCCACGGCCTGGAGGTGGGAGTCGAGGGTGAGCTGCAGGTCGGCCCCCACCTGGGGGCGGTGCAGCGCCTGGTTCGCCAGGGTATCCAGGGGGTTCGCCTGGACGTCCCCCCGCAGGTAGCGGGCGAAGCTGCTCTCCAGGCCCGAGCTACCGTAGCGATCGCTGGTGTAGCCGGTGACCAGGGCGGTCGACGGGTCGGTGTAGTGCCGGACGATGCCCTGGGGGGTGCGCTCGCTGTAAGCTAGAACCCGCCCGCCGGCGTCCAGGATTCGCCCTCGGAGGATCTGCTTTTCCTCCTCGATGAGCCGCGCATTGTTGGGGCCGTAGACCAGGTCGTTGGCCCGGACCGCCTGCCAGTAGGTGAGGCCGAGGGCAACAGCCCCGAAGGACACCAGCAGGATGGCCGCCAGCCGGCGGATGCTACGCTGCATTATCGTTACCTCTCTCAGCCGAGACCCGCAGCAGCAGGCCGAGGAGAATGAAGTTGGTGACGATGGAGCTGCCCCCGTAGCTGATGAAGGGCAGGGTGATGCCGGTGAGGGGGATCAGCTTGGTGGTGCCCGCCAGGATCACGAAGGCCTGGATCCCGAGTACGGTGGTGAGGCCCGTGGCGAGCAGGGTGGAGAAGTCGTGGCGGGCATCCAGGGCGATCCGGAACCCCCGGTACACGAGCAGCATGAAGAGGGCGACCACCGCCAGGGTTCCGGCGAGACCCATCTCCTCGCCGATGGCCGCGATCACGAAGTCGGTCTCGACCGCGGGAATGTAGCCGGGATATCCGAAGCCGATGCCGCTGCCGAGGATCCCCCCGGAGGCTAGGGCCACGAGGGCCTGCACCACCTGGTAGCCCTGCGTCTGGGCGTGGGACCAGGGATCGAGCCACACCTCCACCCTCAGCCTGACGTGGGAGAAGAGCAGAAAGCAGAGGTAGGCGCCCACCAGGAAGGCCGCCAGTCCGCCCCAGACGTAGACGGCGCGGGCGCTGGCCACGTAGAGCATGGCCAGGAAGATGCAGAAGAAGAGCAGGGCGGCGCCGACGTCGCGCTGACCGACCAGCATCAGCATCGAGAGAGCCCACATCACGACCAGGGGGCCGAGGTAGGGGAGGGGAGGGACCCTCAGTCCGCCCAACCGGCTGGAGCTCCAGGTCAGCAGCTCCCGCTTGTCCTCGAGATAGCCTGCCAGGAAGATAACCAGCAGCACCTTGAGGATCTCCGAGGGCTGGAAATTGATGCCGCCGAAAGCCAACCAGGAGCGGACGCCGCTCTGGTTGGGGTCCCTACCAAAGACGAAGGTAGCGGCGACCAGCAGCAGCCCCAGGGTCGCCGAGCTGTACTTGTAGGACTGGAGGAGGGCAACGTTGGGGAGAAAGAGCACGGTGCCGATCATCAGGGTGATCCCCAGGGTGATCCACACCGTCTGGCGGAGGGCCAGCTCGGGCGAGAGGCGGGTCACCACCACCAGGCCGATGGCCACCAGCATCGCCACGATGGGCAGAAGGATCTGGTCGGCCCGGGGGCTCCTCCAGAGGAGCACCAGGTGGGCGATGATGAGGAGCCCCGCCAGGGCGATGGCCTCCCTAAAGGGCCACCCACCCATCAGGTCCGGGCGGTTCAGGCTGAGCAGCTCCAGTCCCAGGGCGAGGAACAGGATGGGCAGAACCAGGAGCGAGAGCTCCGTCCACCGGGTTCGTCGCGCAGGAAGTGCAAGCTCGTTCATCGCGCCAGCTTCAGCTTGACCTGCCCGATGGCGACGACGTCGCCCGGGTGGAGCTGGACCTCCC
>DAHVXI010000090.1:0-41763 GCA_027356795.1 Chloroflexota bacterium
GGCGTCCCCGATGTGACCGATGACGTGTACACCCCCTCCTACTTCTCCCGCGACGGCGCCTTTGCCCAGGACCAAGAGGGCTACCTGGTGGACCCCGTGAGCGGCAACTACGTGCTTGGCGCGAAGATAGGCTTCTTCGACAGCACCGTTACCGGGCCCAGCACTACCGCCGCGGGAGCCGCGGATTTCGATGGTGACGGTGTGACTGACTATGTGGACGCGGACGGCCACTGGGTGGACGCGGATGGCAACCGGCTCGCAGCGGGCGACGTCACCACCGGCGTATATACCTACGATGTGGGCAGGGTCCAGATCGACCCCGCTTGGGGATGGGCCAACTTCAGCATATCCAACGACGGGAAGGTCACCGGCGTGAAAACCGATGGAACCACCGACACCCTTCACCGTCCCCGGGTCTTGATCGCGAAGTTCAACAACCCCGAGGGCCTGGTGAGGGCGGGAGGCAACCTGTACCAGGCCGGGCTGAACAGCGGCGATCCCATCATTGCCCCTCCTGGCGACAACAAGAGGGGCATGGGTACGTTGATGTCCGGCACCCTGGAGGCATCCAACGTGGACCTGGCGGAGCAGTTCAGCCGAATGATCATGGCTGAACGAGGCTTCCAGGCCAACACCAGGATCATCACCGCTTCCGACGAGATGCTTCAGGACCTTATCAGCATGAAGAGATAGCCTCTAACGGGCTAGAGGCTGCTCGGTGAGGCGCCCGGCACCCGGCGTGAATGGTGCCGGGCGCCTCAAGCTTTCGGCATGGTTGAGTAAGGGAATGGAACAGCCTGAGGAGAACAGGGACTACTACCGGGTTCTGGGCGTCTCAGCCTCGGCCGATCAGGAGACCATCGGCAGGGCGTATCGGAGACTGATGAAGTCCGTGCACCCGGATGCCCGCAGGGGAAGATCGGACCCCGACACCGGCCGTCGCGTCGCCGAGCTGGTGGAGGCCTGGAGGGTACTCGGGGATCCCACGAGGCGATCGGCCTACGACAGGGTGCACCTGCCGGGCGAAGCTGAGCCGTCCGCCCCGCGCGGGGAGTATCACCCCGCCCACATGGAGCCGGTGCTGGAGATCCAGCCGCGGACACTGGAGTTGGGACGGGTGCAACGCGGAGATGCAGCCACCGGGCTGGTGCGTCTGCACAGTCGGGGCGGTCCGGCGACGGCCGTGGAGCGGCTCGACACCGCTCCTTCCTGGCTTTCCGTTTCTCGATCCGAGCCGAGAAGAGCGGCCATCACCTTTCCCGTGGCCATGTCGGTGCAGGTGGATACCTGCAAGCTCGAGCCGCGACGACGCCACCGGACCGAGCTGGTCTTTCGGCTGGCTGCCCCGTCGCAGGGGCTGCGCAGCCTCGAGCAGAGGGTGACGGTCTCTCTGACGGTGGCCCCGAAGCAACCACCCCGCTTGAAGGCGCAGCCGGGAGGTTGGGTGGTTGGCCCCTGCCAATGCCAGGGGGCTCCCCATTCCCTTCTGCTGCACCTCTTCCTTGCCAACGAGGGTGGAGGGAGTGTGACGGGTGCCGTCCGTGGGGATCCCTGGATGCGGATCGCGCCTCGGCAGTTCGGGCCTCTTGAAGGCGGGACCGCCCCGGTCCACGTTGCGATCGAGCTTGATTGCGACGCGTGGGCGGCCTCGGGCTGGCGCGACGGCCGGGTGCTGGTGGCGACGGAGGAGGGCGATCTACTGGAGGTGGCTCTGGTCGCCGGCGACGCCCTCGCCGAAAGGCCCACGGCATCGGGCCCGAGCCGGTTGCCCCGACAGCTGCTGACCGGGGTCGCGTCGGCCATGCCGGCCCTGGCTCTGCTGGCAGAGCTGTGGCAGTTGGCGCTGGTGGCGGCTCTGCTGGTCGGGGCGGCGCTGCCCCCCCTGGTTCGGAGCCTCGGGCACCAGGAGGTCCTGTCCCGGGGGCCCGCCGAAGAGGCCACCCCATGGGCGGTGGGGCCAAGAGGCGGCGGGTTGCGACTGTGGCTCCTGCTTCTGGCGTGGGCTACCCTGGGTGCCCTGCTGGGAGTCACCTCCGGAAGGTGGGCAACCGGCGGCATGCCGGCTTCAACGGTCGTGTGGGGTGGGGCAGTAGCCGGGGGCGTGGCCCTCTTGAGCGTGTCGGCCGGAAACGGAAAGCTCCCCGTGCCCTTCGGAGGGGCCAACGGGGGCGGGCAGCTCAGGTTGGGGATCCTGGGCGTGGTGGCGGGCGGCGCCTGGACGGTGCTGGGGTTGCTGCTCGCCCAGGCGGTGGTGGGCAGCAGCGGAGCCGCCGCCGGCGCCGCGGCCGGCTGGTTGGTGGGGTGCGCCGTGGCGCTGGCTCGCAACCCGGACCTGCGGAGCGAGGAGAGAAGGGGCATGGCTGGTCTCCTCTGGGGGATCGTGCCCGTGGCCTCCAGCGTCGCGGGGTTCGCCGTCGCGCTGACGGCGGCCATCGACTGGGGCCTGGGTACCCGGAGGGTCGCGAGCTTGCTGCTCGGCGGGTCCACGGGGGCCGGCACGTCGCCCCTGATGGCGCTGCCGCCGGCCAGCCTGGCTTCGTCGCTGATGGCCCTCGCGGCGGGGGCCGGCCTGCTTCTGGGCTTTGGCCTGGGTCTGGCCGCCGTGCTGCCGATTATCGACGTGGTGGTGCCCGATGCGCCCGGTGGGTGGAGGCGGCGGGGACTGGGATTGGTGCGGGCGGTGGGAGCGGAGATGGTGTTCCGCCACGCTGGGGTCGACGATCTACAGGGGCTCACGGCGGAAGGGGCCGGACGCCCCTCGCTGTCCAGAACCCTCCTGGAGATCCATTGGTCGACCCTTGTGGTGGGAACCGGGGCGGGCCTATTGCTGATCTACGCGGCTGCCCACCTGCTGCTCGCTCTGACGGCGGCGGTGGGAGCCCTGGTGGGGTGAGGGACCCTGGCCGATCTAGCGGCGGCGCAACCGAAGCCGCCACGTGCCGGCGGCCGCCCCGGCGATCAGTATCAGCAGCCCGCCGAGCAAGTCCCAGGAGCCCGACGGGGTCACGGGGCCCCCTCCGGTGTTGGGGAGAGCGCCGGGCATGACCGCCGGCTGGGGTTTGGCCTGCAGGGGAGAGACGGCGACCCTGGTGGGTCCGCTCTCCACGGGGACGTGGGCCATCACCGATTTCTGAGCGAGATCCATCACGGCGACCTGATCCTTGTCCCGCAGCGCGACGTATCCCTTCTTGCCGTCTCGGCTGATGCCGAGCCCCGCGGGCTGGCCCTGGAGGGAGATCGATCCGCCCGGAACCCCGGAGGCAGTGTTGACGATGGTGACCTCGGCCCTGCCGAGCCTGGGAACGTAGGCGAGCTCTCCGGTCGGAGAGAAGCCGGCGGCTCCGGAGGCCGGGCCGATAGCGATGGTGCGCTTCAGCTGGCCGCTGTTGGCATCCACGACCAGCAGGTCGTCCCCGCTCTCTCCGGTCACGAGCAGTTCCTGGCCCCCGGGGGAGAGCGCCAGATAGTGTTTGCCGGAGGAAGCCTGATGGGTTCGAACCACCGCGCGGTTCTTCAGGTCGACCATCGTGATTGCGCCGGAGGCGCGGTCGGCCACGAAGGCGACGCTCCCGTCGGAGGCGGCCGCGACGTTTTCCGGTTGCCCGCCAACCGGAATGGCGAACAGCTCGGTGCGAGAGGATGTATCCACCACACGGAGCACGCCCTCCCTGGAATCGGGCGCCAACAGCCACGACCCGCCCGAGGAAACGGCGAGTTGACCCACCTGGCCCCCCAGCTTGAGAGAGGAGGTCACGTCCTCGACGGAGGTGTCGAGAAAGGAGATGACGTTGGAGTCGAGGTGGCTCACGTAGACCCAGTGGGCGTCGGGGCTGAAGGCGAGGGAAAGGGGCGGCAGCTTGAGTGGTACCACCTCGACCGCCGTGTTGGTGTTGGTGTCGATCACCGAGATGGAGTTGGCGGCCTCGCTGGCGACGTATACGGTGCCAACCCCGTTGGCGCCTGCCGGTGTGATCGGCTGCAGGACCACGGAGGCCAGGAGGGCCACGGACAGGAGCAGCCGGCGTCCTCGGGAACTCATCTCTTTCCCCTTCCCATTGTGCGAAGGATGGCCTCCAGTTCGGCAGGCCTCCACGGTTTGGGCAGAACGCCATCGATGTGGGTCCAGCCCGGTTCGGCGTCGTCGATGGAGGCGGCGAAGCCGGTGATCAAGATGATTTTCAGCTCCGGCAGCCTTTTCTTCAACTCAGCCGCGGCGGCGATGCCGCTCATGTCAGGCAGTTTGAGATCGACGAAGGCGACGTCGAAAGGCCGCCGGATCGAGGCGGCTAACCCCTCGGTGGCTGTGGTCGCCACGGTCGCTTCGACGCCTTCAAGGGCCAGCCGCTCGGCCAGCAGCTCAGCCAGGGGCCGCTGGTCGTCGATGATCAAGACTGCCGAAGCCGGTGTGGGGCTTGCTTCCGCCATCTCGACTCCGCGAGTCGTGTTGATTCCGTCTATGCCCCAACCGCGCGCAATGCCGGAGTCCGGCAGAGAGCAGCAGAAGGACCCCTCGCCTGAGCCATTGCCGGCACCGGCCGGATCAGGCGGACGGGTTCAGGGGACGTGGCTTGAAGCAGGTGGCCGCTGGAGCGCCGAAGCGACGCGGAAGAGGCCAAGAGCAGCAACAGTCAAGCCGGGGGCATTCTAGTTGATGTCGGCTTCCCCAGTCAACGCGAGTTGCGTCCTGGGGCCGGCCGAGGCGGCAGAAAGGGACGTTATGCGCTGCCTTTCGGGCCTTTAGTCCGTTACCCTTCGGCCGAGGGGGCCATAATATCACAGTGCGCTAATAGACGTTTTCGGGGGATAAGGGGATGAGAAGGCTCGGATCCGGCTTGGTGGTAGCGGTGGTGCTGATCCTGGTGGCCGCCAGCTACCCTGCGCCCGTGGTCGTTGGATCTGTGGGACCACCGGCCGCGGACAAGACGAAGGCAGCGGCGGGCCCCGACAGCGCTAAGCGGAGCCGGGCTCTCGACCTGTCCTCCACCGACGAGGGCGATTCGCGAGAGCAGGCAGCCAAATTGCTGGCCAGGCTGAAGCCGGCGGCCGGGCAGGAGGCTGCCAAGGTCCACGAGCCCGCGGTGGAACTACCCAAGCGGCTCAGGATCCCGGCCATCGCGGTAGACACCGGATTCGAGTATGTGGGGCTGGCGAGCGACGGCGCGATGGACGTGCCGAAGGATCCGAATCAGGTTGCCTGGTACCGGCTGGGACCCCGGCCAGGGGAGTCCGGCAACGCGGTGATTGCCGGCCACGTGGACTGGGGCGGCAAGATTGCGGCCTTCTGGGGCTTGAGCCGGCTCAAGGCTGGAGACACGGTAGAGGTCACGGCCACGGACGACCGCAAGTACGAGTTCACCGTGCAGTGGGTGCGGTGGTACGAAGCCGCCCAAGCGCCTGTCGAGGAGGTATTCAGGCAGGCGGGGGACACGGAGCTCAGCTTGATTACCTGCGGCGGCGCATTCGATCAGAAGACGAGGCAGTACCTCAGCCGGGTGGTGGTTAGGGCGGTTCTGCGATAGGAGCCGCGCAAGACAGGGTAAAGCATTCGAAAAAAGTGCCGATACTCTATACGAATAGAATGCACGGCTTCCACAGCAGGTGAAAGGAGACAGTGGAATGGGTGACAAAGCCCAGGTGCTCGATGCCGAGGAGCAGCTAGTCGTTTTCGAGCTGGCGAATGAAGTCTACGGGGTAGCCATAAGCCGAGTGCAGGAAATCATCCGGATGACCACCATCACGCGGTTGCCTCGGGCCCCAGAGTTCGTGGAGGGCGTGATTAACCTGCGCGGCAAGGTGATCCCGGTCGTCGATCTCAAGAAGCGCTTCGGTTTGCAGGAGGGCGAGAGGACCAAGGCGAGCCGCATCGTGGTAGTGGACGTTGGCGACCACACCATCGGGATGGTGGTCGACGCCGTGTCCGAGGTGCTGCGGGTACCCAGTGGCGCCGTAGAGCCGCCTTCGCCCGTGGTTACCACCATCGAGTCGGACTACATCCGCGGCATCGCCAAGCTGGAAGGCCGGCTGATCATCTTGCTGGACCTCGATAAGGTGCTCTCTTGGGACGAGAAACGCAAGCTGCGCGAGGCTGTCGCCGCGTAATCCCCTTCGTGGCCGGCATCCCGTCGGAATCGAGGAGTCGAGGCTTTAGCTGACGTCGAGGAACCCCACCGGCTGAAGCCTCGACTCCTCGGCTTTCAGCTTCGCTGTGGCCGATCGCGGCTCGCCGGAAGACTCCGAGCCGCCTCCATCTCCTGGCCTACGCCTTGCTTCCAGCCCCGCTGGGGGCTATCATCTGACCATGAGTGGATCGACTCGCTTCGAAACCCAGTCCTTGAGTTCCTCTCCCAACGTGCTTCTCTTCGACGTGGACGGGACCCTCATCCGCTCCGAGGGGCGCTCCCGCCACAGCCGTGCGTTCCACGCGGCCTTCCTCCAGCTGTACGGTCGCGAGTGCCGCTTTGCGGTCGACATGCATGGCATGACCGACCTGCAGATCTACCTGACCCTGGCCCAGGAGCTGGCCCCGATGGACGGGAAGGGCCGAAGTATGGCGACGGAGGCCTGCCGCCGGATGGTGGAGATCTACCAGACGCCGGACGAAACCGATGGCTTCTACCTGGCCCTTCCGGGCGCGCTGGAGGCCCTGGAGATGCTGTCGCGTGGAGGAGCGCTGCTGGGACTGGTGACGGGCAACGTCCCGGAGATTGCTCAGGACAAGCTGTCCTCCGTTCGGCTGGACCGCTTCTTCTCCTTCGGAGCCTACGGGACGGAGGGGGAGGAGCGCTCTGCGCTGCCTCCCATCGCGGTCGCGCGGGCGGAAGCCGTGGCAGGGCGGCCGGTAGACCGAAATCGGGTCTTCGTCGTAGGGGACACGCCGCGGGACGTGGCCTGTGCGCTGGACAACGGATGCAGGGCGGTGGGAGTAGCTACCGGCAGCTTCTCCTCGAGCGTGTTGGTCGACGCAGGGGCGGAGCTGGTACTGCCCAGCCTGGAGGACATCGGACCCCTCTTGGAGCTGATGGAACAGTAGGATCTCCCCATAGGCCGTTAAGCATCATAAGCCTCGACTCCGCGGCAGCAGGGAGTCGTGCTACGCGCAGGCGATGGCTCGCCAGCCTTACGCCGGAGGGGCCCAGTTGATCCGCTTGTACACCCAGCCCTTGTCCGTGTCGGTCAGGGAGCGCTTGACGTCGGGACCGGCGCCGGCCTTCTGGAGCCACTGAGATATCGCCTCGCTCTTTCGTTGCTCCAGGTCCTGCGGGTCGAGCGGGCGGTTCGGGTCCTTCTCCAGGAGCTGGATGATGTGGAAGCCGTAATCGGTCTTCACCGGATCGCTGATCTGGTTCGGCTCCAGCTTGAAGGCAACGTCGTCGAACTCGGTCACCATCTTGCCTCGCGGGAACCATCCCAGGTCGCCGCCCTTGTCCTTGGTGGCGGTATCCGTGGACTCCGCCTTGGCCAACTCCTCGAAGTTGGCTCCGTTCTTCAGCTTGTCCTCGATCTCCTTCGCCTTGTCCTCGCTATCCACCAGGATGTGGCGAGCGTGGAGCTGCTCGGCGGAGGTGGGCACCTCCGCGCCCATGGCGTCCTGCAGCTTCTGGTAGAGCAGCTGTGACTCTATCAGCGACCTCAACTCCGCCTCCGAGAGACCGGTGGCGGCCAGGTAGCCGTTCACGCGGCTCTTCACGTCGGCGGTGGGGGCGGGCGTGGCAGCGGCCTGGGCCGGAGCGGAAGTGGGCGCAGCGGCAGCGGCCGGCGCCTGGGTCGGAGCGGCGGCTGCCGGGGTCGAGTTGGCGGTTGGCTCCGGTGTCGCCTGCTGGACTCCCGACGGAGCCGTCGTGGGCGCCGCTTCGGGCGAAGGAGCGGGCTGGCCGCCAAACTCCTTGTTGATCTCGTTGTCCACGTCCTGGGCGGACGCCGTGATCCCGCGCCGGGCGGCCTCCTGCTGGACCAGCTGCTGATCGATCATGTCGCTGAGGGTCTGGTCGGGGAGAAGGATCAAGCTGAACTGCAACTGCTGGATCTGCTGGCGGAACAGGTCGGCCAGGGACGTGTTGCTGGAATCTGAGCCGCTGGCCTGGAGCTGTGCCTGCATGTACTGCATCTGCTGCTCGAGGCTCTTCCGGCGGAAGTCCAGCATTCGGGCGTAACCGTCGAGGGTGATGTTGTGGCCTGCCACCGTGGCGACGGAGTCGTAAGGGCGGGCCGCGTATTCCCGCCACCAGCCGAAACCGAGGATGGACGCCACCACAACGAAGAGCGCTCCCATGCCGGCGAAGAGCAGCCTGGTGGCTCGCAGCTCGCGTTCGTGGCGGGACAGCTCCTCTCTGGATAGCTGCTGGCCAGGGAACCTCCTAGGCTTTGATGGCTTCTTGGCTGCTGCCTTCGAAGGGTCGCTGGTGGGTTTCGAGACGGGCTGGTTGTTCGGCATGCCGTCCTCTGGCTTAGCTAAAGAGTGTAGTCCAGTCTGAGCTGTTAGGGGCGGGTCTGTGACCCGCCCCCACGGTTGTCGTCGAATCGCGTCGGCCGTGATGCCCTAGCCCCGGATGGGAATGCCGCTCTCGCGGATATGGTCCGCGGTAAAGGGCAACAGGGCCACGTGCCTCGCCCGCTTGATGGCCATGGTCAGCCGGCGCTGATGCTTGGCGCAGGTGCCGGTCTTCCGGCGAGGCTCTATCTTGCCTCGATCGGAGAGGTACCGGCGCAGCCGGGCGACGTCCTTGTATTCCACGTGGTCTATCTTGTCGACGCAGAAGGCGCACACCTTGCGGCGGGGGGTGTAGCGGGGCTTACCACCCTCCGGGCGGCGCCCTCCTGGCCTTTGCGGTCTTCCCTGTGGTGCAGGCAAGTTCTTCTCCCTTTCTCTACTGGCGCGGTCGAGCCGCGGTTAGAGGTGTTGGGTTAGAACGGGATCTGGTCAGCGTCGATGGCGCCATGCTCCTCGCCAGGCGCGTCGCCGCCTTCGCCGCGAGGCTTGGAGTCGAGCACAACCATGTCGCTGGCGACTATCTCGATCTCGGTACGCTTCTGCCCGTCTTGACCTTCCCAGCTCCTGGTTTGGAGCCGGCCCTCCACGTAGACCCTGCGGCCCTTGGCGAGGATCTGGCTGCAGGTCTCGGCCAGTTTTCCCCACGCGATGACCTTGAACCACTCGGTCTCCTCGCGCCGCTCACCGTCGGATGCCGTATACACGCGGTTGCATGCTACGGAAAAAGAGGTGACCGGTTTGCCACTAGGCGTGTAGCGCATCTCGGGATCACGTCCCAGATTACCGATAATCGTCGCTTTGCACAGTCCCGCCATCCCTCGAACCTCCTGTTACTCTACACGTAGCAACAAATAGCGGATAACCTGATCATTCAGCATGAGGCTTCGCTCGAGTTCGTCCGAGGCCTTGGGGTCCAGCTTGAGCTGGGTGATGTTGTATAGGCCGTCTCGGAAGTCCTGGATGGGGTAGGCAAGCCGACGCCGGCCCCAAGCGTCACTGCTGATGACTTCGCCGCCCCGCGCCGCGATGAGCGCGCTAACACGCTCGACCGCCTCCTGGAAGGGCTGCTCCTCCAGGTCAGGCCTGAAGATGGTCATGAGCTCGTAGTTACGCAAATTCGCACCTCCTTTCCTCGGGATTGCCCTTGTCCACTCTGCCGACCAGTGCGGCTGTCGGCGGGGCAAGAGCAGAAAGGCAAGCGGCAAAGCCGCCGGGCTGCCGGAGTGGGGCTTCGCAACGGTCCCCGGGGCAGGCCCTACTATTGAATTTCGACCGGTAGGAGTATATCACACAGCCGTCCAGGCCACCAAATTGACTTGGCTCCTGGCCGATGGTACTATCAATTCACCACAGTACGCTCGACAGGGAGGGCCGAATGTCCGAGCTGGAAGCCATTGCGCAAGAGATAGCTGCATGCCACGGATGCGAGCTGGCCAAGTCTCGGCAATTGACCGTGCCCGGGGAGGGCAATCCCAAGGCAGAGATAATGTTCGTGGGGGAGGCCCCCGGCTGGTACGAGAACCAGCAGGGGCGCCCCTTCGTGGGGCCCGCCGGCCAGTTCCTGGAGGAGTTGCTGCAGTCGGTCGCCCTCAAGCGGTCGGATGTGTTCATAGCCAACGTGGTGAAGTGCCGTCCCCCTCAGAACAGGGACCCGCTGCCCGAGGAGATCGAGGCCTGCGCCGGCTACCTGGATCGGCAGGTGGAGGCTATCAAGCCGAGGCTGATCGTCACCCTGGGCCGCTACTCCATGGGCAAGTTCTTCGCCGCCGGCAAGGGCATTCGAGAGCTGCACGGCACTACCTGCGTGAAGAACGGCACGCTGTGCTATGCCATGTACCATCCGGCTGCTGCCCTGCACCAGCCGGCCCTCAGGCGAACCATCGAGCAGGACATGCTGAAGGTTCCCAGTCTCCTGGCGGTACCGAGCAGTCCGGCTGAGACCGAGGAGCCACCGGCGGAGAAGCCCTCCCAGTTGAACCTGTTCTAGTGATGAACCCTGTGGGGACGGCCGACCGGCCGTCCCTGCTTGCGAAGCATAAGGTGAGTGACAGTTGGCCCAGAAACGGTTGAAGGTGATCCCTCTGGGAGGGGTCGGCGAGATAGGAAAGAACATGTGGGTCGTCGAGTTCGGTGACGACCTGGTGGTCCTCGACTGTGGGCTCATGTTCCCGGAGGATGAGATGCTGGGGATCGATCTGGTTATCCCCGACATCAGCTACCTCCTCGAGAACCGGGACAAGGTGCGAGCCATCGTGCTGTCCCATGGCCACGAGGACCACGTCGGTGCCCTCCCCTACGTATTGCCCCAGGTGAACGTACCGGTCTACGCCACCAAGCTGGCCCAGGGGCTGGTTTCCGTCAAGTTGAAGGAGCATCGCCTCCTGGGCTCTGTCGAGCAGGTGGTGATCGATGCCGGTGACACCATCCAGTTGGGAGAACTCACAGTGGAGTTCATTCGGGTTGCCCACAGCATCCCCGATGCCGTGCTGGTGGTCGTCCACTCGCCGGTCGGGACCCTGGTGTACACGAGCGACTTCAAGTTCGACCAGAGCCCCATGGATGGCAAGGTGACGGACTTCGCCAGGCTCGCGGAGTTGGGAGCCGGAGGCGTCCTGGTGCTGATCTCCGACTGTACCAGGGTGGAGCAGCCGGGCTTCACCCCCTCGGAGCGACTGGTCACCGAGACCTTCGACCGGGTGTTCCAGAAGGCCCAGGGAAGGGTGCTGATTACCACCTTCGCCTCCAACATCTCCCGGGTCCAGCAGGCGATCCAGTCCGCGCACCGCTATGGTCGCAAGGCGGCGGTAGTGGGCCGGAGCATGGAGAGCAACATCGCGATCGCCCTGGAGTTGGACTACATCAGCATCCCGGACGGTGCGCTGATGCGGGTGGAGGAGGCGAACAAGCTGGATCCGGACAAGATCCTGTACGTGACCACCGGCTCCCAGGGCGAGCCTACCTCCGTGCTGAGCAGGATAGCCAACAAGGAGCACCGCCAGATCCAGCTGAGGCCCGGCGACACGGTAATCATCTCGGCCACCCCGGTTCCAGGCAACGAGGAGGCGGTGGCGCGGACCATCAACAACCTGTTCCGGCAGGGAGTCGACGTGATCTACGGCTCGGAGTCGGCCGTTCACGTTTCGGGACACGCCAGCCGTGAAGAGCTGCGGCTGATGATCAACCTGCTGCGACCTCAGTTCGTGGTGCCCGCTCATGGTGAGTATCGCCACATGGTGCTGTACAAGCGGCTGGCGGAGGAGTGCGGGATACCCTCCTCCAACATCCTGATGGCCGAGCTCGGCAGCGTGATGGAGTTCAAGCAGGGCAACTTCGGCAAGATCACGGGCAGAGTCTCGGCTGGGGACGTGCTGGTGGATGGCGTCACCGTCGGCGAAGTGGGCGAGGTGGTGCTGCGCGACCGGCAGCTGCTGGCCAAAGATGGGGTGCTGATCGTGGTGGTCACCGTGGATCGCCAGACCGGGCGGGTGGTGGCCGGACCCGACGTGGTATCCCGTGGCTTCGTCTACGCTCGCAACTCAGAGGAGCTTCTGGACGCGGCTAAGGAGCGCGCCCTCCAGGTGCTGGAGGTGGACGGGGTCGGCCAGGCCGAGCTCGGCTTCATCCAGTCCAAGATCAAGGAGGCGGTGGGCAGGTTCCTGTACGAGCAGACCCGCCGCCGGCCGATGATCCTGCCGGTTGTCCAGGAGATGTAACACACTGTCGTAGGGGCCGGCGGCTCTGCCGGCCCGCGCTTGCGGCGGGTCATGGGTCCCGGCCCTACGCCGAACCGGTAATCGTTTCACTCAGTCCCCGGTCCCTTTACCCTCAGTCCTTTCGTGGGAGTTCCGTATTGGCTTCAGGTTCTAGAAACAACAGGCGGAAGGGAACCCGCAAGCTGCGGCTGTCGTTGAGCCCCGAGATGCGGCGGAAGCTGACCGGCGTCGTGCTGGTGGTGGGGGGCGTTGGGACGGCTCTGAGCCTCCTCTTCGCGCAGGGTCCCGTGACCGGCGGCATCAGTTGGCTGTTCCTGCGGGTGGCGGGGTGGGGCGCGATGGCGGTCCCCGTGGTCATGATCTGGGGCGGAGGGGTCTTGCTGCGAGCGGAGTTCGACCCGGAATTCCAGCCGAGGCGCTGGCAGATCGCTGGCGTCGTGCTGTTGCTGGCGTCCTTCTCCGGGTTCATCCACCTGCTGCCGCTGGGTGCCCTGGACCTACAAGCTAGGGCCGATGCCGGGCAGGGTGGCGGCTACCTGGGGCTCCTGGTGAGCGCTCCGCTTCGAGGCAACTTTGGGGAGCTGGGAAGCTTTGTGGTGGTGCTGGTGGGGATGCTGGCCGGCGCGGCCCTGGGCTTCAGGATACACCCTCACCAGGTCGCGGGGTGGGTGCGGTCGGTCTGGGAGCGCTTCGCCCTGTGGCGTGCGGAGCGAGGGCACGAGGTGCGGCTGAACCCCAGCCTGGACGAGGCCCTGGCGGAGGGCAAGCAGGCGGCGAGGAGGGGCCAGAAGCCCTCTGCCGAGTCGCGGCTTCTGGAGGAGGGGTCCGACGGTGGCTCGAAGGGGCCTTCGACTCGACGGGGTGAATGGACCCTGCCGCCCATCACCCTCTTCGAGTCGATCCCCGAGTCGGAGCTGTCGCAGGTGGACGTCAGGCAGCGGATCAGGGTGATCGAGGACACTCTGCGCAGCTTTGGCGTCGAGGCCCGAGTGGTTGAGGTCAACCAGGGGCCGGCCGTCACCCAGTTCGGGGTGGAGCCGGGTGTAGGGGTGAAGGTGGCGCGCATCATGGGGCTGGCCAACGATCTGGCCCTGCGCTTGGCGGCGGCGCCCCTCAGGCTGGAGGCCCCGGTGCCCGGAAAGCAGGTAGTGGGTATCGAGGTCCCCAACGGCTCGGTCTCTGTGGTAGCCATACGAGATCTGCTGGAGAGTCCCAACTATCAGAAGGTGAAGGGGCGGCTGCGGCTGGCACTCGGCCGCGACGTGTCCGGTTCGCCCACCGTCGGTGACCTGGCTAAGATGCCCCACCTGCTGATCGCCGGATCGACCGGATCGGGCAAGAGCGTCTGCCTCAACAGCTTCATCGCGGCGCTGCTGTTCCAGTGCACCCCGGACGACCTGCGGCTGCTGATGATCGACCCCAAGATGGTGGAGTTGATGCCCTTCAACGGGGTGCCCCACCTGCTCACCTCGGTCGTGACGGACATGGAGAAGGTGGTCCCCTCGCTGAAGTGGATAGTGCGGGAGATGGAGCGGCGCTACCGGATGTTCGCCGCGCGAGGCGCCAGGAACATCGAGGGCTTCAACCGCATGGTGTCCGGAAAGGGATCGGACCTGCCGCTGCCCTTCATGGTGGTGATCATCGACGAGTTGGCAGACCTGATGATGGTGGCCCCAGACGAGGTGGAGAAGATCCTCTGCCGGCTGGCCCAGCTGGCCAGGGCTACGGGCATTCACCTGGTGGTCGCCACCCAGCGACCCTCCGTGGACGTGGTGACAGGTCTGATCAAGGCGAACTTCCCGACGCGCATCTCCTTTGCCGTGACTTCCCAGATCGACTCCCGGGTCATCCTGGACCAGACCGGTGCCGAGAAGCTGCTGGGGCGTGGAGATATGCTCTACCTGCCTCCCGACGCTGCCAAACCGGTGCGTCTCCAGGGCACCTACGTCTCGGATGGAGAGATCAGGGAGCTGGTGGACTACTGGAAGAGCGCGAAGCCGGCCGGATTCTCGGGGGACGCAGCGGACAGCGTCACCTTCGAGCCGGTGGAAGAGGAGGAAACCGACGACCTCTTCGACCAGGCGGTGGAGGTGGTCTCCCAGCACAGCCAGGTTTCTACCTCGCTGCTCCAGCGCAAGCTGCGGATAGGGTACAACCGAGCCGCCAGGTTGATGGAGGAGCTGGAGGAGCAGGGCGTCGTCGGCCCGTCGGAGGGCGGACGCTCGCGAGAGGTGCTGGTGCGGACTGAGGAGTCCGGCGAGGATGGAGATCCGAGCGAAGAAGAGAGCTGAGCTTTTTCCCTCTCCCTCTGGGAGAGGGTTAGGGTGAGGGCCGGTTGGACAGTAATGCTTCAGCCCTCACCCGTCCTTCGGGCGGCCTCTCCCAGGGGGAGAGGCAATGACAAGCCCAGGTGCCGCGGGAGTCAGGGGCGCCGTACGAAGTCAGCGCTCAGGGCTGGAGGGGTGGTTTGAGCAGGTACCACCTTCCGCCGATGAGGCCCACCGGTAGCCCCTCGGTGGTGCGCCAGGGTGGATTGCCCGTCTCCAGCTCCTGCACCTCCACGGTCACCACCACCTCAGCGTAGTCGATCGAGTGGCCGGTCAGACGGTCCAGCAGCGAGTTACCCCTCACCGCACTCTCCAGGATCGTGTATCGGTTCCCCAGCTGCATTTTCACGAAAGAGGCCGAGCGGTCTCGGATCTCCGGCGCCAGCTGATCCTGGGCTGCACCGAGATCCTTTTGCCCTATCGCCGCCACGTACGCCGTGACGGGAGCCTCGGGCCCTCGGGTGCGGGCGTCCCGGTCCGCCCAGGAGCCGGCGGCCACTGCGACGGCGACAAGGGCGCCGAGCAGCAGCACCAGGTAGAGGGAAAAGGGCCTCGGCCACAGCCTCGATGCTGCCATGGAACGGTGCTCCCTACGGTGATTGGGTGCGCGGTGGGTCGAGTGTATGATGAAGCCCTGCCCCTCGTGGGGCAGGGCCAATTATCGTTCCGCGTGGGGTAAAGCTCTAGGCGGTCGTTCTCACCGCAGACTGCTGCTCGGTAGCGGGCTTGGCGCTCGGGGCAGGCTGCTGCTCGTGGGCGGACTTGCTACCGGCGGCGGGTGCCAGGATCATAGACATGGCCTTACCCTCCATCAGCGGCTGGCGCTCCAAACTGGCGACGCCCTTGAGCTTGTCCACCATGGTATCAAGCAATTCACGACCAAGCTGGGGATGAGCCAGCTCCCGTCCCCTGAAGACGATGGTTACCTTGACCTTGTCACCTTCCTCCAGGAACTTCTGCACGAGCCTGGTCTTGAAGTCAAGGTCACCCTCTGCGATCTTGGGGCGGAGACGCATCTCCTTAAGAAGCACGATCTTCTGGTTCTTCTTGGCCTCGCGCTCCTTCTTCGTCTGCTCGTACTTGTACTTGCCGTAATCCATCAGGCGGCAGACTGGAGGAGTTGCCGTGGGCGCAACCTCGACCAGGTCCAGGCCGCGCTCTCCCGCGATCCGCAATGCTTCGAGGGTCGCCACTATGCCCAGCTGCTCACCTTCGTCGCCGATGAGTCGAACCTCGCGGACGCGGATCTTGTCGTTTATGCGCAGATCCTTGGTTATTCTTCCACCTCTTTATTACTGATAGTATGAAGCCGACAGCCAGGCGCTTATGGCGTTGGTCGTCGGCCCGTAGGGAATCACTCCCCTATAAGGAAAGTATAGTCATCGCCAGACCTGTTGTCAATGGTTAAAGGAGCTAGAATCCCTACTCCTTGTTAGCAACCTGGGCTAAAAGCATCTCCTGGATCTCTTCCAGTGGCCTCGCCCCTAGATCGCCCTGGGAGCGCGAGCGGACGGCGGCCATCCCCGATTCCAGCTCCCGATCCCCGACCACCAGCATGTAGGGGATCTTCTGGAGTTGGGCCTCGCGGATCTTGAAGTTGACCTTCTCCCGGCGGCCGTCGACGTCGACCCGGAGCCCTGCCGCGCCCAATCGACGGGCGGACTGCTGGGCGTACTCCAGGTGCCGGTCCGCGATGGGGATGACGACTGCCTGGACCGGGGCCAGCCAGATCGGGAAGGCACCGGCGTAGTGCTCCACCAGGATGGCGAAGAAGCGCTCCAGAGAGCCCAGGAGGGCCCTGTGGACCATGTAGGGGCGATGCTCCTTGCCGTCCTCGCCCACGAAGGAGAGGTCGAACCTCTCGGGCAGGTTGAAGTCGAACTGGATCGTGGTGCACTGCCACGATCGCCCCAGGGCATCCTTGATCTTGATGTCGATCTTGGGACCGTAGAAGGCCCCTCCGCCCTCGTCGATCTGGTAGGCCAGACCCCGTTTGGTCACGGCTTGCCGGAGCGCCTCCGTGGCCTTGTCCCAATCGGCCGGGTCCCCAACGTACTTGTCTTCTGGCCTAGTGGACAGGTAGACGTCGTACTCGTGGAACCCGAAGGAGCGGAAGAGGTAGAGGGTCAGGTCCAGGGCGCCAAGCACCTCGTCCTCGATCTGATCCGGCCGGCAGAAGATGTGAGCGTCGTCCTGGGTGAATCCCCGCACCCGCAGAAGTCCGTGGAGCACGCCGCTTCGCTCGAACCGATACACCGTGCCGAGCTCGGCCCAGCGCAGGGGTAGATCCCTGTAGCTGCGCAGCCTCGTCTTATACATCTCGATGTGGAAGGGGCAGTTCATCGGCTTGACGAAGTAGCGCTGACCCTCCAGCTCCATGGCGGGGTACATGTTATCCATGTAGTTGTCCAGATGCCCGCTGGTTTGCCACAGCTCGCCCCGCCCGACGTGAGGGGTGAAGACGACCTCATATCCGGCGCCGAAGTGAGCCTTGCGCCAGAACTCCTCGATGGCGATCCGGACCCGTCCGCCTTTGGGGTGCCACAGGATCAGGCCCGGCCCCACATCCTCGGAGACGCTGAAGAGATCCAACTCCGGCCCCAGGCGGCGATGGTCCCGCTTCTTGGCCTCTTCCTGCCGCCAGAGGTACTCGTCCAGCTCCTGCTGCGTGCGGAAGGTGGTTCCATAGATCCTCTGCAGCATCGGCCGGCTCTCGTCGCCGCGCCAGTAGGCTCCGGCCACGCTCAGCAGCTTGAAGGCGCCGATCTCGCCCGAGCCGGCCACGTGGGGGCCCCGGCAGAGGTCGATGAAGTCGCCCTGCTGGTAGATGGAGGGGCTTTCGTCCTCCAGCTGGTCGATGATCTCCACCTTATAGAGCTGTCCGCGCTTCGAGAAGAAGTCGCGGGCCTCCTGGCGGCTCATCTCCGATCGCTGAAAGGGCTGGTTCTCCTGCACGATCTTCCGCATCTCCGCCTCGATCGTCTCCAGATCCTCGGGCGTCAGGGGGCGCGGGAGGTCGATGTCGTAGTAGAAGCCGTTCTCGATGGCCGGCCCTATCCCGAACTTGGCCTCTGGGAACAGGTGCTGGACCGCCTCGGCCATAACGTGGGACGCGCTGTGTCGCATCGTCTCCAGGTCCGGCATGGTTACACCTCCTTGTTAAACGGAAAGAAAGAGCCCCTCGTCATGGGACGAGGGGCTCTCGTGGTTCCACCCACCTTCCGGCCGGCATTGCGCCGCGCCGCTCTTTCGGCCGGTAACGGGGCCGCCGTGGACCCTAGGGCTCGCGCCCTTCGAGGCCAGGCTCGTGGGGGGTTTTCGCCGATCCACGCTGCGAAGGCTTCCAGCCTCTGACCTTCGCTCTCTGCCAGCGGGGGGGCGGCTACTCGTCCCAGTCATCGCCAACTACAGTTTGTCGGGCCGGGCACTCCGGCCACGGCCCAATTGAGCCGAGTGTAGCACAGTCGACGTCAGCGCACAAGCAACGATCCGGAAGTCGGTGAGGGCGCTCCTACGTGGCACTCTCCCAGCGCACCCCGCCGACGGCCCGGCACAGGTGCAGCCGCGCCGGCCGGCCGGCCGGCGGCTGACGCCGCTGTCCACGACGACCAGGGCGACCCCCTGCTGCTGGAAGCCGAGGGGGATCGGTTCTGAACTCCGGCTCCGGCAGTCGATCAGGAGGGCGTGGTCCTCGACGCCGAGGGCCGACACGTACTGGTCCATGATCCCGCATGGGACCCCCACGAACTCCGTCTCGGCGCGGTGTGAGCCATCAGGGCGAGATCCAGTGGCGATGGCATGGCGTCGGCGGCAGCCGCGAGAGCGGCGGCTACCGACAGCTCCAGCGCCGCCGAGGAGCTGATCCCTGCCCCCATCGGTACGTCGCTCTCGACCGCTAGATCCAGGGGGCCGGTGCGGATCCCCGCCTCGCCGAGGGCCCAGGCCGCTCCCCGAACGTAGCCGCTCCAGGGCTGCTCCTGGCTGCGCGGCGCTCGGCGGCCGAAGCTGCTTTCCTGCCCGAGGTTGAGGGACCACACCCGGCTGAAAGGGGTAGAGGAGGGTGCTGCCGCCACCAGGGTCGACCGATCGATGGCGACGGGCAGGACGAAGCCGTCGTTGTAGTCGGTGTGCTCCCCGATGAGATTGACCCGGCCGGGTGCCTCGGCCATCCAAAGGGGGTCTGCTCCGAAGTGGGCGAGGAAGGCTCCCCGGAGCGAGTCTCGACGATCCTTCACCATCGGTTGGCTGCCTGTGACGTGGATTGCCTTCGGAGGGGCTGAGATCGTCTCAGCCGCCTCGACGATCTCAATGATAGCAGCTTCGCCTCCGCTTCGTCGGCGGACAACCCGGGGGTGAGCCACGGTGGTCCCGACGGCTGGGAGCGCGGGTGGGATGCCCGCCCGAGGAGCCGGCCGCTCTGCCGGACCCCTTTGCCCTACGGGGCCGTGCTGGCTACCTTGAGGTCGTTGGCCACCAGTTCCGCCCCACTGGAGCGCCTTGCCACCTCGCTGGCGAGCGCCTTCTCCTCCGGGCTTTGCACCTGGCCCTCCAGGTGGAGGATGCCGCCGATGATGCGGACCCCCACGTCCCGACCCCGCAGCCTCGGCTCGCCGGCCAGAGCGGAGTTCACCTTCGAGACGATCATGGAAGACTCGAACTGAGTGGTTGCCGTGTCCATGGTCGGGCCGAGTTCTTGCAGGGCCGCCAGGTCCCTGCCGTAGCCGCCTCGAATCCTCGCCTGGAGGTCGTCCAGGCCGCGGTTGGCCGCCTCCAGCAACTGTTGAGCAGCAGAGGCTAGCTGGTACCGGCTGCGGGGGGACGCCAGGGCGAAGGCCGCCACGGCCAGTGCGACTGCCCCACCGATCCAGGCCAGTACGGTCGACATTCTGCTTCCCATCTCTCGCTCCCCTCTGGTGATGACCTCAGCCGTAACCCCACCCCGTCGAAACCTATTGCTCAGCACGGCTTGTGCCAGCGGCCGCACCGCGGGGCGGCGTGGCTCGACGCGGCAACGTCCCTCACGTGAGGGTGACCCAACGGCTCGCCCGAGGGCGATCGCGGCGTCCCGCTCGTAGATGGCCATCGAGAAAGATGAGAGATGTCGGCCGCCAGGCTTCACGGCTCGAGTCGGTTCTGAAACAGGGTGCAGGCCAAACCGCACAGGCGATGCTCGAACTGAATGGTGGCGTGGTCGATCCCATACTTCTGGGCGAGCATGTGGGACAGGTTCTCGAGGATCTGGGAGCTTTCGCTGAGCGCCTGGTCTTCGATGACCACGTGGCCGCTCATGGCGTGGATACCGGCCGCCAGGCTCCAGACGTGCAGGTCGTGGGCGTCCAGCACGCCGGGGGTGTCCTTGATGTCCTGGATCAGCTTGTTCAGGTTCACGCCCGCCGGGGTGCCTTCCATCAGTATGTTGATGGTCTCCAGGACGATGGACCAGGCGCCTCCCACGATGATCAGTGCAATCAACACGCTGAGCAGGGGGTCCACGAAGTAGAAGCCGGTGAAAGTGATTATGACGGCGCCGACGATCACGGCGGCCGAGGCCAGCACGTCGCCGATCACGTGGAGGAGGGCGCTCCTGACGTTTAGATTCTCCCCCGGCTCCTGGTGGAGCGACAGGGCGACGTAGAGGTTGGCCACCAGTCCCAGGGCGGCGATAGCCACCATCAGGATGCTGTTCACTGGCTCCGGCGACTGCAGCCGGCGGATGGCTTCGAAGGTGATGACCAGGGAGATGGCCAGCAGGGTGAGGGCGTTGGCCAGGGCCACTAGGATCCCCGTGCGGTGATAGCCGAAGGTCCGCCGTGGGGTGGCCGGCCGGGTCGCCTGAACCGCGGCGAACCACGCCAAGCCGATCGCCAGCACGTCGGTGAAGACGTGGCCGGCGTCGCTCAGAAGGGCCAGGCTGTTGGACAGGACGCCCCCCGCCAACTCGGCCGCCAGGACGCCGACAGTCAGGAAGAAGGCCAGTCGAAGCTTCTGGCCGGCCTCCGGTGCGCCGGGCTCGTGGACCTGTCCGTCGTCGTGATGGCGGGTCATGGCACCTCCAGTGCAGCCTTATGGGCGGTGCACAACCCATTCCAGCCAGCCGGGGGCATGCAACTTGCCCACCCGGCGGCGACTCTACCCTCGACGGGGACGACGATAGCGATGTCTAAGAACCTGGAAGACCAGTCGGTCGAGCGGATGCTGGAGCGGTTCCGGCAGGGGCTGCTGACCAAGCAGGAGTTGGACGACTTCCTGGAGCTGGAGCGCCGCCGGAACGAGGTCCGCGAGAAGGCGATCGAGGCAGGCCGGCTGCCGGGCAAAGCGCTCGAAGAGAAGTAGACCGAGGACCCCGAACCGGCGCCCGCTGGCACGGTCTTTGCGATTGCTTCTCTGGCGCCATGTTCTTGTTGTGGTTGTCCCCCAAGAGCGACAAGCAGCACGTCCGTGCGACCGACGGGGTTCACCCGACTTGATCCTCCAACAATCAGCAAGGATGCAGAAAAGGAGTAAGTGATGCAGGAGATCAACGCGAAGCCCTTGGCCCCGGCACTCTTCGAGATGGATGGTATCTCCAAACGCCAGATCGAGGAGCACTACACCCTCTATCAGGGGTACGTGAACAAGACCAACGAGGTCCGGTCGAAACTGGAGTCCGCGGATCGCTCCAAGGCGAACCAGACCTTCAGCGATCTGCGGGAGCTGAAGGTGGAGCTGAGCTTCGCCTGGAACGGAGTGAAGCTGCACGAGCTCTACTTCGAGAACCTGGGCGGCAAGGGCGGCCAGCCTGCGGGGAAGGTTCTCGCGGCGTTGGAGGCGAACTTTGGGTCCTTCGACAAGTACATCGAGGACTTGAAGGCGTCCGGCATCGCTGCCAGGGGCTGGGTGGTCACGGCCCTGGACGAGGACGGCAAGATCTACAACTACGTGGCCGACTCCCACAACAGTTACGGCATCTGGAAGGCGACCCCGCTGGTCGTGCTGGACACCTACGAGCACGCCTACGTCATCGACTACGGCGTGAAGCGCCCTCCTTACATCGATGCCTTCCTGAAGAACCTGAGCTGGGAGCCCGTGGCCGAGCGGCTGGGGAAGGCAGGCCGGTAGCCTGGTGACAAAGCCGTAGGGGCGGTTCGCGAACCGCCCCTACCGAACTTACGCCTGTCTAGCGAGACCGAGTGTCACCCCGGGCTTCCTCGTTGTGTATAATGATCCCCTGCTCTTCTACGTGTGTGCCTCGATTCCTCCGGCAAGGTAATGAGACAGTTGCTGAGCTACCTGCCCGTGTGGATCGCTCGAGCCGACCTCTAGGAGTCTGGTCATGAGCACACAATCGCCAGTCCTGATCGATGTACCCGAGGAACTAGACGGCCCCAGGATACGGCTTCGGCCCTTCCGCGCCGACGATGCTCTTGCCCTTTGGGAGGCCATCGAGGAGAGCCGTGAGAGGCTGGAACCCTGGATGCCCTGGGTACAGAGCGACCGTTCGGTGGAGGATGTGCGGCTCTTTGTGGCTCGGGCTCAGGCCGAGTGGCTACTGCGAGAGAACCTCCACATGGGGATACTCGACCGGAATGGTCGCCGTCTTCTGGGAGTGGGCGGCTTTCACCATCTGGATTGGGGAATTCGCTCCTTCGAGATCGGCTACTGGCTCCGCACCTCAGCGGAGGGGCAAGGCTACATGCAGGAGGCTGTTCAACTTCTGACCCGCGTGGCCTTCGGTACCCTCGACGCCAACCGGGTGGAGATCCATGTAGATCCCCGCAACGTCCGCAGCTGCAACGTTGCCCGTCGGCTCGGCTTCGTTCTGGAGGGAACTCTCCGCAACTGCGCCCCCGACGGCTATGGGCTACCCTCCGATCGCCACGTCTTCGGGCTCACGCCGGCGGACTACCCAGGTCTCGATTGGGTGCGCTCCTTGTCTGCGGAGGTTCCACAGTAGGACTGGCGAAGGGTTGCGGCGAGCGGCCGTGGACTCTATGGTGAGGCGCAACATGTCACGGAGTCTACTGAGTTCGCGCGCCCGTCGTCATCTCGCCCGTCTCGACCGCAGGGTTGGGGCAACCCCGCCTACTTGAAGCAAATGGATCACACTTTGCCGATGAGCCCTGGGAGCAGCGCTGCGTGTCATTGCGGCTAGGCCGTAGGAGTGATACAGTTGTAGCATCGTTTCTCGCGGAGGGTCTGAACGGGGTCGGTCCCCGCGCCCTTCGATCCCCAGTAGCTACACTCTCGGTTCGGTAGGAAGGGCCGCTGGAACCCAGGGGCCCGCGAGGATGGGGGATGGATAGAATCGAGCAATCCGGTGTGGATCCCGCGCAGCGAGACCCGGTCCATAGGACGCCCCGACCCAACCCTCGGGTCGGTGGAAGCCACGAACGGCACAACCAGAGCGCTCCTGCCGATCAGATCGCCCTCTCGGAGAGGGCGAGGCTTCTGAGCCGGTTGGGGCAGGCCGTCGACGAAGCCCCCGACGTCCGCGAGGACAAGGTGCGGGAGCTCCAACAGGCCATAGAGAAGGGGAGCTACGTGCTGGACAGCCGGGAGATCGCGGAGCACATGCTCGGACGCAAGGAGCAGTAGGCGAGCATCTTGCGCCGAGTCCGCACGGCAGAGCAATCTGTAATCACATTGTAAGCTGGCTTGCCTTGGCCAAATACAGAGGGGTGTCCTCCGCCCACTACTTCGCCATCTCGGTTCCGGAGGGCTCCGCCTCGGCCTTCACCTACTTCGAGGCAGGGGACGTGAGCAGGCCGGTGCCAACCTATCTGGCTACCCAGATCGTGTCCCGACACCTGGGCAGCGACCTGGTTCGGAGCACCGTCTCGGGCGGCAGTTGGGTGGAGGCCCCCGCCGGGGCGCCCCCCACCCACGGTGCCCTGCTACTCCCGCACGAGGGCAAGGACCTCGTTGCGGGCCAGCACCAGCACCTTCTTGCCGTTCAATTCGACCTCGTCGCCGGTGTACTTCCCATAGAGGATGCGGTCTCCTTCCTTGATCTTCTCCCGCAAGTCCTCGTCGGTGCCCACTGCCAGGACCGTGCCCGTTCGAGGCTTCTCCTTCGCCGTGTCCGGCAGGTAGAGGCCGGAGGCGGTCTTCTGCTCCGCACCGTCCTCATCCACCTGCACCAACAGCCTATCGTCGAGGGGCTCGATGCGCATCTCTGTTCTCCCTTCTAATTCTTGATGCCCAGCAGTCTATCGATCTCCGCCTGGTTGAAACCGACCACCGGTCGGCTGCCGATCAGGGTCACCGGTACCCCCATCTGCCCCGTCACACGAGCCATGTCCCGGGCCGCGGCCTGGTCCCTGGACACGTCCGCCTCTCGGAACTTGAAGCCTTTGCTCTGGAGGTATTGCTTGACCCGGCGGCACCAGGGTCAAGTGGGTGTTGTGAAAACGACAATCCTTGGTTGACTTTCGACCATCTCGATCTCCTTATCGCTGTGGGCTCCCGCGGCCTACCCGCTCGCTGGAGCCTGCATCCCTGGCCGTCCGAGCCCCGTCCCGGGCTCTTTCAGTCGAAGGTCGCAGATCACCTGTTGGCTGCCCTCTTCTCGAAACAGCCGGACGGATCGAACGAAGTGCCTCAGCAGCTGCTTCTGCCGCTCGACGGGCACTCCCTGAATGTCCCGGGCCTGTTCGACCATCTCGGCCTCGTACGCCCAGAGGCCCATCTCCGCCTCGGCTTCCCGAAGCTCCCTCTCCAACGCCTCGACCGGCTCCCCCGCCCGCCGGCCTTCCCGATCCGAGTCGGCTCGCTGCTGGCCTTGCCGGGCACGGCAGGCCGCCGCTGCCGCCACCCCTTCTCGCGCTTCACGGGCTCTGTTTGCCGCGGCTTCCCGATCCGCCTCGACCCGCTGCTGCCTGGTCTCCAGCCCTCGAAGAAACTCCTCCCGGAAGCGAGCGAGAACGATCCGATCGACCACGCCCTGCTGAAGGTACCCGCAGTTGCAGCCTCGTTTGCCCTTCTTCCGCCGGCCCGAGCAGCAGTAGTAGACGCAGCCGTCACCCCGGCCCCTGTGCCCCACGATGCTCTGGCCGCAACGACAGCAGGCGATTCCGGACAGCAGATGGCTGCTGGAGAAAGCCCGACCCGACGTCCCCCTCGCCGCACCCGGTCGCGAGGCGCGGATCAGTTGGGCCACGGCCCACTCCTCCCTCGACACGATGGCCGGAAGGGCATCCTGAAGCACAACCTTGGGCTCATGGTGGAGGTAGAAAGGCTCGCCCTCCCGCCTCCCGTGGCTGGGGTTTCGCGAGCTGCGCCCGTACTGCAACTCCCCACGGTAGATGGGGTTCTCCAGGATCTTCCTCACCGTGCCCTGGCCCCACCGTCTCCCACGTCGGAAGCAGCTCCCCTCCTCGTTCAGACGGCGGGCGATGTTGATGACCCCGCAACCCTGGCGATGAAGCGCGTAGATTCGGCGGACCACCCCGGCCTCGGCGGGATCCACGACGAAGGCACCGGACTCCGGGTCGCTCCCGTATCCGTAAGGGGGCTTGAAACCGGGGTTCTTGCCCTCCCTGGCACGCATCAACTTGCCGGAAAGCGCTCCCACCGCCGGCAGGTCGTCCTCGCACCCGGGCCGCTCGCTATTGGGATCGATCGGTCGCTTTCCGCTCACCCCTGTTCTCACCTGCCTCGAGTCTCGTCGTAGCTCCCCTGCCGCTAACCGGCAGGATGGGCCGGTCCCCCCAACCCCGGGTCTACGGCTCGGGACACAGTGTATCACGCGTTGATGTTACTGTCACTACATCCGCGTCTTCACTCTATCCCGGTCTTCGCGCGGACGGGGGAAACGATCCTCCCCTTCTCCTGGCTGGCGTGGCCGGCAGCCAAAAGGCTGATCTTCTGCCCCTTCGAGCCCCACAGACAGCAGAGGGGGTGGCCGGTTGGCCACCCCCTGGGTTAGACGCTATTACCTTCTGGGATGCTGGGCTAGCTGCCTACCAGCGGCTGCGACCGCCGCCGCGGCTGCCTCCGTACCCGCCCCCGTTGGAGGACCGCTGGGAGGAGTAGCAGTCGGAGCAGTAAACGGGCCTGTCGCCGCTAGGCTGGAACGGCACCTGGGTAGCCTTCCCGCACTGGGCGCACACGGCCGGGAACATCTCCCGCTCCCTGCGCTCGTACCCACCGCTGGAATAGCCACCGCCGGAATAGCCACCGCCGCGGGTGGCCTTGCGGGCCGCGCGGCACTCCGGGCACCGGCCCGGCTCGTTGGTGAAGCCCTTCTGTGCGAAGAACTCCTGCTCGCTCGCCGTGAAGATGAACTCGTTGCCACAGTCGCGACAGGTGAGGCTCTTGTCTTGCATGTTGGTTACGCTGACTCCCAATAGAGTTTAGTGCTTGGAACGATCCGTCAGCGCGATGGGTTTCGGGGGAGGGGTCTGAACGAACGAACCACTAACCCTGCTGCCTTGGCGAACTGCGGAACTTTACCAGCAATATTCTTATACCACAGTTGGCTGTTCAATGCAATGCGCATCGTCCTGTTCCTCGCCAGGAAGATCACGACGAAGTCTCAACTGCGCGCCACGTCCGCCATTCGATCGACCGGCCTACTGCCGCTCGCTTCATCCCCCTGCCGGGGTCCCAGCCGCAGGGGCGGTCTCAGCCTTCGCCTCAACTCCCTCCGCCTTCTCTGTGGGAGTCCGCTGATGCAGGCCCGCCACCATCTCGCCGTGGTCGGTCAAGATGGTAACCCCCGGGCCCACCACCAGATTCCCCACCCGGATCACGGCTCCCACCTCCTTCAACTCGGAGAGATCCACCTGGATGGCGGCCGGAAGGTCGCCCGGCAGACACTCCACCATCACCTCGTTCAGCGGCCGCAACACCGTTATGTCGCTCAGGCTGGCAGCCCCCGCCTCGTTGATGAACTGGAGCTGAACGGAGGTCTTCAGCTTCTCCGTTGCCGCGACCCGGTAGAAATCCACATGGGTTATCCCCCCACCGCGGGGGTCGTGTTGCACCTGCTTGATCAGGGCCTGGACCGCGGGCTGGGTGCCCACCTTTAGCGACAGGATGACCGTGTTCCCGCCGTGGCCCAACAGCTTCTGAAACGCCACGCCGTTCACCTGTAGCGACACCGAGGGCTGATGGCCGCCGTACACGTTGGCCGGAACCATCCCCTGGTGACGAAGCTGTCTCAGCTGCCCTTTTCCCGATACGGCCCGCTCCTCCGCCGCCAGTTCCAGTTGACTGCTCATACCTTCTCCTCTACAGGTCCCCATGAGAGACCCGCTATACCGCCCCCACGAACTTCCCATCGCAGTACAGATCGACGCGGCTGCCATCCAGGGGCAGCGGCAGGACCTTCCTAACCGCCTTCCGGCGCTCCACTTCCGACAATCGCTGATTACAGAACACTTCCTGCCGTAGCCTGCCGATCTGCTCGCTAGTTACATCGATGCGAACGGTTTTCGTGCTCATGGGTATCACCATACTTCCTAAGGCTGGGGCCTCGATAGTGGGCTTGCCGCTTCCTCCGAGGCTCTATCTTCAATCCACCCGCTATGGCGGCGATGTCTACCCCGTGGACTCTCGTGCCGGGTCCTGATCGCGCCACAGCAGCCCGAGCAGCTCTCCAACCGTGGCAGTGCGCTCGCCCGGGTGCCGCAGCGGGAGGGAGGTGTTCAGCCGGTATCGGTTGCGCCGGCCGACTTTCTCCCGCTCGATGTAGGCTTCCGCCAGCAGGTCCGCCACGATCTTACGGGCTGCACGCTCGGTGATCCCCACCGCCTGCGCTATCTCTAAGCCGGTGCTGTCCGCGTAGCGACCGAGGTAGGTGAGCACCAACCCGTAGTTTGTTAGAAAGCTCCACGAAGCCATCCCATCCATCCTCCAAGAATGCTTCCGCCGCCGTCGACGTTTTCCAGGCGCGGGGATGTGGCCGCGACCGCAACGAGAACACATGATTCATGATTCATGTAATAGCATGCATCATACCACCGGGCATGGGACGCGGCAATAGCCACCGTCTCCTCAGTGGACCGAACACGGGATGCAGGGATCGTAGTTGCGGATTGCCATCTCGCACCGGAGAGTGGCTTCCTCCTGGGGCAGGTCCAGCAGCCTCGGGATGTATTCCCGCAGATCCGCCTCGATTTGCGCCTGGTTCTGAGCGGTAGGCGGGATGATGTTCGCCCTCCGGACGATGCCCCGCCCGTCGAACCGGTAGGAGTGGTAGAGCGAGCCCCGAGGCGCCTCGGTAATCCCAAACCCATTTCCCGCCCGAGGCTCCACCCTCAGTTGGGGCTCCGGGCGCTCGTAGCCCTCGATGATCTGCGCGGCCTCGTCCAGGGCGTGGACCACCTCCACCATCCGGGCCACGATGCCGGTGAAAGGGTTGGAGTTGGGAAAGGGTATGCCGCTATCCCTTGCGGCCCGCCGGGCGTCGGGGGTGAGAAGCGGAAAGTTGAGGTTCACCCGAGCCAGCGGGCCCACGGAGTAGGCTCCTCCACCCTTGAGGGTGTAGCGCAGGGCGGAGCTGTAGGCCACCTGCCTGGCCTCGACGTGATCCTCGAACTCCCGGACGGCGATGTCCAGTCCCTTGCTGGAGATCAGCCGGCCCTCGTTCATGGCGTACTCTTCCGGGTGGGAGAGGGCCACGAACTCGATGTCCCGGGTGAGGCCGGGCAATGGCAGCTTCGACAGCCAGGCGACGGCCTCGACGGCCACCTCCTTGGCCCGCTTCAGCGGCTCCAGCAGCGGCCGGAGCTCCCCCTCCGCCGGCACCCGGCTGAACCCACCCACCGTGGCCGAGACCGGGTGGATCTCCCTGCCTCCCAGGAGCGCCACCAGGTCGTTGCCGATCCGCTTCATCCTCAGCCCCTGCCTCACCACCTCCGGATAATCGGCGGCCATGGCGAGCGCGCTCGGGTACTTGAGGAAGTCGGGTAGCGCCAGGAGATAGACGTGGAGGGTGTGGCTCTCGATCCACTCGCCACAGTACATGAGACGGCGGAGCTTCCTGAGCTGGCCCTCCACCTTGATGCCAAAGGCGTCCTCGGCGGCGTGGATGCTGCTCATCTGGTAGGCCACGGGGCAGATACCGCAGATGCGGGCCGTCATGTCGGGAAGCTCTTCGTAGCTGCGACCCGCCAGGAAGGCCTCGAAAAGGCGCGGCGGCTCGAAGATGTTCAGCCGCAGACGGACGAGCTGGCCATCGGACAGCCTCACCTCCAGGCCTCCCTCGCCCTCCACCCGGGCGAGGTACTGCACCTTGATCTCCCGGTCCCCCGATCTCAAGCTCATCGCCTCCGATACCTCTCCACCCCCCGGATGAAAGGCTCCTTGCCCGCGGTGATCTCCTGAAAGCGGCGGACGATCTCTTCGGCGGGAAGGCCGCGAAGCTCGAGCTCCTCGGAGAAACGTTCCGGCTTCGGGTCGTCCATGGGGCCGAAGCAGCCGTAGCAGGCCCGGTCGTAGCTGGGGCACAGGGCCCCACATCCATCGTGAGTGACCGGCCCCATGCAGGGCAGCTCCCGCGCCACCAGTACGCAGACGTTGCCCTTCCGTTTGCACTCCAGGCAGACGCTGTGGGTCGGGAGGCGCGGGGGCGTACCCAGGAGAAGCTGGGTCACCACCTCCAGGATCTGTGACCTGTTTGGCGGGCAACCCTGGATCTCGAAGTCCACCGTCACGTGGGCCGAGTGAGGGGTGGATGCGGGCAAGGTTGCGACGAGCTCGGGCCGGGGATAGACCAGGGCCTTCATCCTCTCGACATCGGCCGAGTTCCGCAGCGCCTGGATGCCCCCCGCGGTGGCGCACACCCCGAAGGCGATGAAGATGCCCGCCGCGGCCCGGATCTCCCGAGTTCGTTTCACCTCCTCCGGTGTGGTGACCGATCCCTCGACGAAGGCGATGTCGTAAGGGGCTGGGCCGAAGTGGCTGCTGGCCTCGGCGAAGAAGGCGATCTCCGTCGCCTCGGCGAGCTGCAGCAGCTCCTCCTCGCAATCCAGGATCGAGAGCTGGCAGCCATCGCAGGAGCTGAACTTGTGGACGGAGAGTCTCGGCCTGTGAAGGGCCGGCAATCGCTCGAGCACTCCTCACACCCCCTTCCCCCACAGCCCGTTCAGCTGGGAGTATCGAAAAACCGGCCCGTCCTGGCACACAAACTTCGGGCCGAGGAAGCAGTGGCCGCACTGGGCGACGCCACACCGCATTCGCCGCTCCATAGAGAGAAAGATGCGCTCGCTGCGGAAGCCCCGCTTCTCGAGGGCGATGATGGTGAACTCCATCATCACCTCCGGACCGCAGAGCAGGACCACGCTGGTCTCTGGCGACACTCTGGCGACGTCCAGAAGGGTGGGCACCACGCCGACGTGGCCGGTCCAGGGCTCGCCATCCGCCCGGTCGACGGTCAGCAACAGGTTAGTGTCCCGCTGCACCGACCAGCGGTCGAAGTCGGCGGTGAACAGCAGGTCGCGGGGGGTCCTGGCCCCGTATAGCAGGGTGACCTCGCCATACTCCCCACGGCGGCGAAGGGCCTCCTCCAGGGCAGAGCGCAGGGTCGCCATGCCGTTTCCCCCGGCGATCAGCAGCAGGTCGCTGCCACGGGCCTCCTCCACGGGCCAGGGGTTGCCGAAAGGACCACGGATCCCCACCACGTCCCCGGGTCCCATCCTCGCCATGGCCATGGTCACGCCGCCCACAGCCCGGACCGTGTGCTGGAAGGTGGTGCGAACGCCGGGATCGGAGCTGATGGAGATGGCCGCATCACCGATGCCGGGGAAGCCGAGCATATTGTACTGGCCTGCCCGAAAGGCATAACCCTCCTTAAGGGCGGGATCCTTGAAGCTCAGGGTGTAGGTCCGAGTGTCGTAGCTCTCCTCGCGGACGTCCCGGATCACGGCTTCCACCAGGAGCCAGGGGTCGGCGGAGGTGGCCGCCCGGCTTTCGGGTCTACCCGCCGACGTCAGACCCCTCGTCATGGCCTTCCTCCTCTGATCTCAGCGGCTACCTGGGTGATGTCGATGCCCACCGGGCACCAGGTGAGACAGCGGCCGCACCCCACGCACCCGAACACGCCGTACTGCTCCACCCAGTAGCCCAGCTTGTGGACGCACCAGTGCCGGTAGCGGTGTTTCAGCTCCTCGCGCGGGTTCACCCCGCGCATCTCCGCGAACTGCAGGGCGAAACAGGAGTCCCACACCCTGTCCCGGCGCACCCTCCTCAGCTCGAGGTCGACGTGATCCTGAACGTCGTTGCAGAAGCAGGTGGGGCACACTATGGTGCAGTTGGTGCACCCCACGCACCAGTCCTTCATGACGTCCCAATGGGGGTGCTCCAGACCCTGCCGCAGGATCTTCGGCAGGTTACGGGTGTTGAGGGTCCGCCCCATGCGAGGAACAGCCTCCCGGATCAATCGATCGGCCTCCGCCAACTGGACCGACGCCGCGGCTCTCGCCGGGAGGCGCGCCAGCACGGCCGCCCCCCTGCCCGTCCCGGACTCCACCAGGAAGTCCTCGGCCATCTCGGTGAGCCGAAGATCGTACCCGCTCTCCGCCCGCGGCCCGGTGCCCATGGAGGCGCAGAAGCAGACCTCGCTCGGCTCGGTGCAGTTGACCACGGCGATGAAGGCTCCCGCCCGCCTCGCCCGATAGTGCACGTCCACGTTGGCCACTCGCAGGAAGGTCCTATCCAGCACCTGGATGCCGAAGCTGTCGCAGGGACGGATCCCGAAGAAGGCGTAGGGGCGGTCCGGCTTGGGCGGGACGGAGAGGGAGAAGCCGCGATCGTTCCACTCGCCGGTGAAGAGGGTGAGACGGCCCGGGTGCAGGAATCTCTTGGGGGAGTGAGGGCCGTTGGCGTACCCGAACAGCAGCTCGCCATCACCTTTCTGGATCGTGTAGTGGCCCGGTCGCTGGTGGTCCCGATAGCCGGTGGCGATCTGCCGGGGTGAGGTTATCCGCTCCAACAGGATGCAGCGCCCTTCGGGGCTGTAAGTGGGCGCGACCACCTCGTGGGACTCCTGAAGCAGGGTGATGAGGGCGGGCAAATCCTGCTTGGGGAGAACCCCAGCTCTCGATTCCCTGATGAGAATGGTGCTCTTGCTTCTCACCATAGTGGGCCTCGCCGGCGAGTAGTTGTGCATGGCAGCCCCGCAATAGCAGTGCCATGGAGACGCCTGGGGGGCGCCAGAAGGAACGTCCCTTGCTGGTACGCCCGGGTGATCCGACGGCATCCAATCGATAAGGAGCACCAGGGGTGGATGGGAGACTGCTCCGCTCATGCCGCTTTAGCCTGCGGCTGGGTCCGCAAGCGGTATAGCTCGATTACCTCCGCCTCCGTGGTGGCGTCCTCCGCCCGTCGATCGAAGCGGAACCGTGACATCCTCGGGAAGCGGAGGGAGTAGCCGCGATCCCGCCGCCCTGCCTTGCCGCAAGTGTGGCGCGGGCTGCGGGTGATAGCGCCAGCGATCACCTCTATCACGTGCATGGGCTCTACCCATACGTCCGGCACCAATTCTGAATCCACCTGCCTGGGCCTCTCCGGCACCCGAGCGGCATCCAGCATCTCACGGAAGCGCACCCACTCCTCCTCCGTGAGGCCTGAGCCCACCCGAGATACCGTGCGGAAGCGGTCGTTCTCCGGGTCGTACACCGCGGTCAGTAGCGATCCTATGCCCAGCTTCGCTCGCTTACCCCGGCCCCGGTAGTACCCCACCACCACCACGTCGAAGGTCTCCCCCGCCAGCCCCTCCTGGTAGCCTCGCTTCAGCTTCACCCAGTTGAAGCGGCGCGCTCCGGCATGGTAGGGCGCGTCCGGCCGCTTCACCAACGCCCCTTCCAGACCCCGGCGCTCCATCTCCTCGAAGAAGCGCTCCAGCTCTGCCGGATCGTCGGTCTCGAGTTGAGGGGTAATGAAGATGGGCCCCTCGGGCTGCTCCCTCACTACCTCCCGCAACCGTGCGGCGCGCTCCTTGAGCGGCAGGAGGGTGAGGTCCTCGCCGTTCATGAAAAGCAGGTCGAAGACGTAGTAGCGCAGGGGATACAGGACCTCCATCTCCTCTACCCCGTGCTTGCGTCTGCGTCGCACCGTCTCCTGGAAGGACATGAACTTCCCAGTCCTGGGGTCACATCCCACCGCCTCGCCGTCCAGAACGGCCTGGCGAGTTGCCACCTGCCGCCGCGTCGCCTCGGCGACGTCCGGCAGGGCGCCCGTGACGTTCTCCAGACGGCGGGTGAACAGCCAGACGTGGTCGCCGTCCTTGTGAGCCTGGAGGCGAAGGCCGTCGTACTTGGGCTCCGCTATGGCGCGACCCAGCTTCCGTACGATAGCCTCGGGCGATGGAAGCCGCTCGGCCAGGGCCGAGAGGATCGGGCGGCCTGGAGTCGGACGGATCCTATCCAGGGCGTCCGATCCGCCGGATAGGAGCGTCTGGGCAACCAGGCCTAGGTCCGAGCAGAAGCTGTAGGCCCGCTCGATGCGGGGTCGCAGCTTTCGGGTACCCACGCTTGCTACCGAGAGGGCGTCCATGATGGTCGCATCGCCCACCCCCAGACGGAGCCTGCCCTCGGCCATCCGAACCAGGTAGCGCGCCTCCCTGCCTCCCAGCCAGCGCAGCAGGTCGCTGAAAAGCATCACCTTCTCCTCGTAGCCGCCCGTCTCGGCGACGCGCAGGAGTTGCTGAAATGCCTGCTGCACCGAGACAGGCCGGCCCTCCGGCGGCAGCAGCCCCTCGGCCACCAACCCCAGGTCCCCCCGCTGCTTGTACAGCCTCCACACCTCCTCGACAGGGGTACCGGCAGCCGCTGCAATGGCCTGGGCCAACCGGCGCTCGTCCACGCCGAGGTCGGGGGCGGCGTAGGGTGGGCCCAGGCGACCCTCGAGGAGATAGGGCAGGGTGTGGGCATCCTCCGGACCTCGTCGAAACAGCTCTGCCAGGAGCGCCGACATGAGGTGGCGCTTAGTCGTGGCTTCGATCTTCGCGAAGGCTTCGGCCAGCTCGGTAAGTTGCATACTACCCCCGCTCCACGATGGCAATAGCCATGCCCTACCTCTCCCCCTGCCGGCGGTGCCCGTTCAGTCGGCACGCCACATGCTACGCTGATGGCCTCAGAAGCTGGCGGAGGTGAAGCAGACGAGCAAGGTGATACGTTGGGGCCGCCCGCCCGAGAATCTCTCGGACGATAGCCGTTGCCCCTTCCCTCACAGGGACTACCACAAGGAGCGCCAGATCGCCGGGCCGCCCCGCGCTTGCAGGCTGCATCGCTGGGTAAACCGGCGGTGGTACGAGGGGCTCAAGCGCGGGATGCCCTTGTAGGCGGGGTCGGGGCGACCCCGCCAACTCGAAAGCGAATAGTCGCGAGGATGGCACCGACTTTGCGCCAGTTGCGCGATTGCTGGAGATCTGCAGGTTGCATCCGGAGGTAACGGTTCCTGCGAGCGCCGAGCCGTTTCCCAGAACAGAATGCCCAGGTTGGCCTGGAAACGGTCGCGTTGGCAGCCGTTCCAGAATGCCTGGAATTGCTCGATACCACCCTCGAGGGTCTGACCTCGGAGGAAGCTACCCGTCGGCTCCGCACCTTCGGCCCCAATGTTGTCGCTAGGGAAGAGCGTTCCGCCTTCGTCATTCTGAGGGAGCAGTTCGAGAATGGCATCACTCTCATGCTCTTCGGTGCCGGCATCCTTACCATCTTCTTAGGCAATTTCGTCGACGGCGCGATCATCCTGATCCTTCTCCTCCTCAACGTATCCTTGGGCTTTTTCCAGGAGTACCGTTCGGAACGAGCCCTGGCGGACCTCCGCCGACTGGTCCGGGTCTCTGCCCGGGTTTTGCGGGATGGCCGGGAGGTAAAGATGTCGGTCCGTGACCTGGTCCCAGGCGACATCGTGGTGGTTTGCGCTGGCGACCTCGTGCCCGCGGATCTGCGACTAATCGAAGGCGAGAGCCTGATGGTCAACCAGGCCGCTCTCACCGGGGAGTCTCTGGGGCAGGAGAAGGGCCCGGCGCCCCTGCCGGCACCACCCCCCTCGCTAGTAGTCGCTGCGAACCTGCTGTTCTCAGGGACGAGTGTGATGGCCGGGACAGGAAAGGCCGTGGTGGTCGGGACCGGCAGTCACACCGCCTTCGGCCGTGCGGCGTCCCTGCTACAGGATATTCGGGGCGTCGGCAGCTTTCAGCGGAATCTGACCCGGTTCGGCGGCTTTCTGCTGCGCTTCGGCCTCGCCCTGACCGCCCTGGTCTTCATGGTCAACGCCCTGCTGGGGCGAAACCTCATCGCCTCGCTGACCCTGGCCCTAGCCCTAGCCCTCGGATTGATACCCGAAGCCCTGCCGGCAGTCACCATCGCTGCGCTCTCCATTGGTGCCGCTGCCCTGGCGAGGAAGAAGGTCGTGGTCCGCCGCCTGGCTTCCGTCGAGGACTTCAGCACCGTCGACGTCCTTTGCACCGATAAGACCGGGACCATCACCCAGAACAGGATCGCCGTCACCGGCCTCAGGACCGAGATCGCCGAGTCCGAGCTTCTTCGGGCAGCGGTGTTGTGCTCCAGCTTCCCCGAGTTGGGCGAACACCCCGTGGACGACGCCATAATCGAGGCGGCCCAGAAGCGCGGCTTGGATCTGGCTCCCCTGGCCGTGATACACCGGCAGTTCACTCTCGCCTTCACCTCCGCCCGGAAGAGAATGAGCGTACTGGTTGTGAGCGCGACCGAGAGGGAGGAGGAGTGCGAGTTGATCACCAAGGGGGCGGCACTGCCCGTGCTTCAACGCTGCGACCGGATTCGGCGCGGCCACGAGTCGGAAGACCTAGCGCCCGAGCGGGAGGAGGTGGCGGATCAGGCGCGGGCGGAAGCCGAAGCGGGCAACTCGGTGCTGGCCATCGCTTCACGGCTGATCTCGCCTTGCCGAGAGATCACCGAGGCCGACGAGCAGGGCCTGACCCTCCTGGGGTTCATACTGCTGGCCGATCCCCTTCGGCCGGGTGTCGGGGATGCCCTCCGGGGCGCCCACAACCTGGGGCTAGACGTCAAGATAATCACCGGCGATTCTCGCTACACCGCTACCGCACTGGCCAGGGCCCTTGATCTGCCAACGGGGCCGGGCGAGATCGTGGCAGGAGAGGACCTGCGGAAGGTCGAGGACGTCGCCAGGGTGGCCGAGCAAGCCCACGTCTTCGCTGAAGTCGTCCCGGAGGACAAGTTCCGCATCGTGCAGGCCCTCCAGGACAGAGGGCGCCACGTGGCTGTCACCGGCGATGGGATCAACGACGCGCCAGCCCTCAAAGCAGCCGAGGTCGGGATCGCCATGCAGAGCGGCACCGATGTGGCCAAGGATGCCAGCGACCTGATACTGATGGAGAACGATCTCGGCGTGATGGTCGACGGGTTGCGAGAGGGCAGGCGCATCTTCGTCAATCTCAATCGCTATCTGCTCTACACCATGGTCAGCAACTTCGCCAACGTGCTGATCGTTGCCGTGGCGTCCCTCCTGCTGAGCTTTTTGCCCCTGCTTCCGGATCAGGTTCTGCTGCTGACCATCCTGGCCGACCTTCCGATGCTCTCCATAGCCACCGACCACGTCTCCTCCCACCAGTTGGAGAGGCCGCAACGATGGGTCATTCGGCATATCCTCGAGCCGGCGCTCTACCTGGGCATCCTTAACGCCCTCTTTGCCTTCGCGCTGCTGTACGTCTTCCGTGAGGCTCCCGCTCCGGAACTGCGCACGGCCTGGTACCTGCTGCTCGCCGTGACTGCCATCCTGGTGCTGTTTCCGGTTCGGAGCCACTTGCCCTTTTGGAGGGACGTGCCACCCAGCTGGGAGGTGCTGGCGGCGACGGGCATCGGTTTGCTGGTTAGCGTCCTCCTCGCCGAGTTGCCGACATCCCAAGCCGTCCTCGGGTTCGTTCCCCTGCCTGCGGCGACGCAGTTGGCCATCTTTGGCTACTCGCTGCTGTACGTGCTCCTCGCCGAGATCCTCCTGCTCGCCTACTACCGCCACACAGGCGCAGCCTGACACCTCCAGCTAGCCCCCAACGACGGATCAAGCGCAGTACGCTCGACACCCAGATGAACCGAAGTCAGCAGCAGACTGTTATTCGACGGCACGAGCCTTGCCCATCCAACGGTCCAATCCAACTGTGGAGGGTGAAATGGCGCGTGCACTCCTCGTAGTGCCCAATTCGGGCCTGTCCGTCAACCTGTATTGGCGAACGAGGCGACTGCTGGACCAGCAGGGCTTTCAGGTGCAGGTAGCTGCCCCCCGCCGAGAGGAGATCGAGCAGCTAGGTTTTATCCTTACGCCGGACCTGGAGCTCGCCCAGGCGAAAGGCGGGGACTACGACCTGGTGGTCTTCAGCGCGGGGCACGGCAATAGGGATCTGTGGAACCACCCAGAGGCCCATCGGGTGGGTCGAGAGGCCCTGGCGGCCGGCAAAGTGGTGGGAGCCAGCGGGGCTGCCGTGCCCATTCTGGCCTACGCCGGCCTACTTCGAGGCCGTCGTGCGACCGGGCCTCTCTCTGTGGCTGCCGTCTTGAGGGAGGCGGGCGCCGAGTACACCGCCGATCCCGTGACGGCGGACAGTGGCATAGTCACCTTGCGACGCTCTGAGGCCTTCGAGTCCTTTGGGCAGCAGTTGCTGGAGCAGGTGCGGCGGGGAGAAGAGACCCGCAAGGCGGCGTGATAGCTGGACGCCGCTCATTCCGTCGACTCGAGGGGAGGAGAGTGTCGAGAGCTTCGGCGTCGCCACGTTCTGGAAGCGCCCCGCCCAGCCGGCCGAGATCGCGCCAAGCTACGTGTTTCTGGCGTCGGCGGACTCCCGCTATTGCACGGGGGAGATCCTTGCCATAACGGGATCCGCGACGACGACTCACTGAGTGCACCGTTCCTCATGTAGGGCAGGGGTTCATCCCCTGCCGCCCGGTCCTCGTGGCCCGCGAGGCGGCGGGGGCTTGTCCCCCGCCCTACGCCACGGACTCGCGGAACGACGCACTTGGAGCTTCCTCTCAGCAGTCCGAGTAGCCGCAGCTGTAGCATGTCCGGCAGCCCTCCTCGTAGACGAGGCTGGCTTGCCCGCACTCCGGGCAGAGGTCCCCGATAGGCGTGGGAACGGCCGCCCCTTCAGGCGCCACCGCCGGGGCTTTCGGTACCGCCTCCTCGGAGGGGGCGATTCCGATGTGCTCTGCCAGCACCTGGGCAACAGCATCGGGAAGCGAGCGCACACGCTTTCGGCCGAAGCCCAGCTGGCGGCCACCACCAATCCCCGACAACTGGTCCACGATCTCCTTCACCCGCTCCGTCGGAGAGAGCGGGGACGGCAGTCGCAGGATCATCGAGATCAGCCGGCCGATCGATTCCGACATCGCCGCCGTATCGCTGCCCGCCTTGCCCACGTTGAGGAAGACCTCGAAGGGCTCCCCCGATCCGTCCTCGTTCACCGTTACGAAGGCCGTGCCCAGCGGTGTCTCTGCCCGGTAGGTCACGCCGTGGACGATCCGCGGCCGGGGCTTCACCTTCTCCTGGACGGCCGGAATGGCCTCCCGCTCGGCTTCCGGGGCTCCGGCCTCCCTCCCGGCCTCCTCCTCCGCAGCGCCCACGTGCAGCACCTGGACGCCCCTGCACCCCTCCCGGAACACGGTGATCCCGAGGCATCCCAGCCGGTAGGCCAGCCGAAACACCTTTGCCACATCCTCGATGGTAGCCGAATTGGGGAGATTCACGGTCTTCGACACCCCGTTGTCGGTGTGCCGCTGGAAGGCCGCCTGCATCCGGACGTGCGACTCGGGAGCGATCTCGTAGGCCGTGACGAACAATCGCCGGACCTCCTCGGGCACCTCCTCCAGGCCGTGCAGGGTCCCTTGCCGGACCACCTTCTCCATCAACCCCTCGCTGTAGAAGCCCCTTTCCCGGGCGACCCTTTCGAAATGGGGGTTGACGAAGGTGAGGCGCCTCTCCCCGACTATGTGCCGGAAGACTACGGCAAATAGCGGTTCGATCCCAGCGGAGCAGCCGGCGATGATGCTGATGGTCCCGGTGGGCGCGACGGTGGTGACGGTGGCGTTGCGCAGGGGCGGACCATCCTTGTATATGCTCCGCGACAAATTGGGGAAGGGGCCTCGCTCCTCGGCCAGCCTGGCCGACTCCTCGTGGCCGACCCGCTCGATGAAGCCCATCAGCTGGTCGGCCAGCGCCAGCGCCTCCTCGCTGTCGTAGGGGATGCCGAGCTGGATCAGCATGTCTGCCCAGCCCATGACGCCGAGCCCGATCCGACGATTGGCCTTGGCCATCTGCTCCACGTCGGGCAGCGGGTACGGGTTCACGTCGATGACGTCGTCCAGGAAGCGCACCGAGAGCCGGACCACCCGTTCCAGCCCCTCCCAGTCCACCCGCCACCGGCCGTTCTCCGATTTGCCTTTCCCAGCCAGGACGAAGCGCGCGAGGTTAAGTGATCCCAGGTTGCAGGCCTCGTTGGGAAGAAGGGGCTGCTCGCCACAGGGATTGGTGGCCTCGATCTGGCCGAGTTCCGGTGTGGGATTCGCGGGGCCGGCGTTCACCCGGTCGATGAAGACGAGACCCGGGTCGCCCGTCCGCCACGCCGCCTGGACGATGCGATCGAAGACATCCTCGGCCCTCAGGCTGCTGCCGGTTGGGCCGCGATGAGGGTCCACCAGGCCGTACTCTCGGCCTTCCTCCAGCGCCCTCACGAAGTCGTCGGTTATCGCCACGGAGATGTTGAAGTTGGCCAACCCGCCCTGAAGCTTGCAGTCGACGAACTCCAGAATGTCCGGGTGATCCACCCGGAGGATCCCCATGTTGGCGCCCCGCCGGGTCCCGCCCTGCTTCACCGCCTCGGTGGCCGCATTGAAGACCCTCATGAAGCTCACGGGGCCACTCGCCTTTCCTCCGGTGCTCTCCACGAGGCTATCCTTGGAACGGAGCCTGGAGAAGGCGAATCCAGTCCCTCCCCCGCTCTTGTGGATGAGCGCCGCCCGCTTGATCGCTTCGAAAATGCCCTCGAGAGAGTCCTCGACAGGGAGGACGTAGCACCCCGAGTACTGGAGGCCGCCCTCTCTGCCGGCGTTCATTAAGGTCGGGGAGTTGGGCAGGAAGAGGAGGCCCTGCATCAGGTCCCGGTAGCGGATCGCCACCGCGGTTACCTCTTGCTGACTCTTGCCCCATCCGGCCTCGGCCTTCGCGATGGCCAGCGCCACGCGCCAGCACATCTCCTCTGGAGTCTCCCTGACGCGTTCGCCATCCCGCAGCAGGTATCTCTCCCGCAGCACCCGAATCGCCGATGCCGTCCAGTGGCCCCCCTTCCGGGGTCCCGCCACCTCGGCCATCTCTTTGCTCTCCCCACCGGGCGACCTTCGCGGCGTCCCGAACTCTTCTCGCGGCACATCTACGGGCGCGTTGCTGCTCATGCAGAGTAACAGCATCTAGTATCTGCAGCATACCTTGGGCCAGTATCCTGTGCGCCAGATGGTGACAGTCTGCTTCCCGAGGTGGGTGGCGCCGGCCCGGCCCTTAGGCCTGCGTCCGGGTTAACCCTGCAAGCTACACCATCGTGAAGAGGTTCCAGGTACCATCTCGTTGGTATTCTCCCGCAGTTCCCCCGAAAATCCATGCTCCCGTCCCTGCTGGCCTTCAGGCTGCTTGGATCGAGACTTTGTACCCAAGGCGTTGGATACGCTGGACGGAGCGTTGCAGGACGGCTTGCTCGCGGTGTTTGTCCAGATGGTCGCCCCCCAGCTCCTGGTAGGTGGTCCCGTCTCGAAGTAGGTGATAGGAGATCAGTAGGATCAGATAAGCCAGGGCCACGATGGCTCTCTTGTGGCCCCTCCTGGGATCGCCCACACTCCCGCATCTAGTGTGGCTACGCTCCATGCGGACTCCTCGACCCCGGGCACAAGAGGTTTCGGCACTGCCTTGGGTGAGTGGGCGGAGACGAAGCTTCCGCTTAGCAAGCTTACTCCCCAAGCCGGGAGGCACCAGGACGTTGATGGCGAGGAAGTTGTCAACGCCTCGCGATTCTTGTTACGGCAGATGGGCGCGGATTCCTATGCTAGACCTGCGTGTAGGGTCTAGAGATCAGCAGCGGTTCATAGACTGTTCCGGCTTTCACGGTTAGTACCGGCTCAAGCCCCAGGCCCGCTTGCAGCACTTCGCCTTCCGAGTCCGCTGCCTTCCATTGTCCGTCGACGACCCTAAGGATGGAGATGTCCGCACGATAGCCGGGCTTCAGACTACTAATCTCACCGTCTAAACCTAGGGCACGAGCGGGACGGAGAGTAGTGCGTTCGATGACCTCTGGGAGACTGAATCCTAGGGCTAGGAACTTGGACATCGTGGTGAGGAGGTCGTAGACCGGGCCTTTCCGGTTGTTAGCTGTTACATCGCTGGATATGGTATCCGCGATGATGCCTTCCTGCCGAAGCATGCGCACAACTTTGAAACTAAGGTTGTTTATCCCATGGCCAACATCCAGTAGCACCCCTCGTTCTACGGCCTCTTTGAGTAAGGGACTGACGGTACCATCGTCCGAGACCACTCCTCCAAACTTGGCCGTGTACACATGGGCGAGAATGTCGCCCTTTCTAAGAACAGGAAGAACTGACTCAATCTGTACTGCTCCTCCCTCCGCCAGTTCTGGCCTGGTCTCTCCGATGTGAACTAGTACTGGGAGGCCGAGCTCCCCAGCTATCTCCAACGCCCTGCGCAGCGCCTCGGCTCCGTTTGGTCCTACTGCAGAGTAGTTGGACCTCATCTTGATGCCCCGGATGACATCGCGATTGGCATCTACGGTAGCCTTGATCGCCTCAGCATCAATCAAGCGTAGATCCTTCAGCTCCCCCACGAGACTTGTGATGATTCCCATGGAAGAGAGATTGAGGAAGCAATAAACACTGGTCGCAGCCCTGTCGATCCAGAAGTGTCGAAAGCCCGGGAAGGTTATCGCACCAGAACTACCCGTATCATTGATGGTTGTGACGCCGTTTCGGACCCCGATCACGTCGGGGTCAAGGCCGAGATTGGTGACCCCTTTGTAGGCGTGACAATGCATGTCGATCAAACCCGGTACCACGAGCTTCCCCGCGGCATTGATCGCACGCTTTGCTGGCAGCACGGTCGTCGGCTGAGCTAAGGCTGCGATGCGACCACCCGAGACGGCCACATCCATTTCCTGGTCGATTCCTTGTGTAGTATCAATGACACGGCCCCCTGCAACAACGAGGTCGTAAGGCATTGAGGTTCCTCCCCGTGACTTTCTCTGGGATTGCACCATAAGGATCAGGCG
>DAHVXI010000018.1:0-4824 GCA_027356795.1 Chloroflexota bacterium
GGGAGCCCGGCCGCCATCAGGGTGCCGAACACCACCAGCAGGGCCACGGCGGCGAAGGGGAAGGCGACAATCTCCGCCCGCTGCAGGTCCTCGTGGCTCAGCCGCTCCACCTCGGCGAAGAACACCGGCCCGCCGGTGACCAGCATGCGGAGCGCTGGGTGCTGAGTGCTGGGTGCCGAGTGTTGAGTGCCGGCCCCCTCACCCCACCCCTCGCCCCTCCCCGCAGCGGGGAGGGGCGAGGGGTGGGGTTCTGTCCCTCCCGCCCCGTCGCCCCCTCGCCCCTTCTCCCCGTCGGCCACCGGCGGGCGCAGCCGGGAGGTGATCTGCCCGACCTGCCGGGCGGCGGCCTCGGCGCCCGAGCTCAACACCACCAGCTCGTAGGCCGTGTGGCGGTCGCGGGAGATCTGGCGGGGGTTGGTGAGGTGGTCGACCACCCTCTCCACCCCCGGCGCTCCCTGGAGCCCCGCCAGGGAGTAGGCCACCCGGCGGGAGAACTCGGGGTCGTCGACGGTCAGGGTGGGGCTGGTGAAGAGCGCCACCAGGCTGCTAGGCTGGACGCCCAGATGCTGCTCCAGGAGGTCCCGGGCGCGCACCGACTCCATCCGATGACTGGTGAAGCCGCCGAACTGGAGCCGCCGGGCGGCCTGGGGGACGAGGGGCGCGCTGGCCAGCAGCAGAGCGATCCACACAAAGATAATCGCCCACCGGCGCCGGTAGGCGAATCTACCCAGAGAGTAGAACAACCTTTAGCCTTCTTAAGCCGGGTTTGCGGTCGCCCAGTATAGCAGAGCCGGCCTGCAACGTCTGCTGGGAGCGCGGGCATCTTGCCCGCAGCCGGCCGCTACTGGATGTAACCCTTGGAACAAGGTCACGCCTTGTCACCGGGAGGCTGGATCAGGTGCCAGAACTCCTCCACGAAGCCCCGGGGGTCCACGTGGAAGACCTGCTTCTGGATCTCCGGCTTGCCGGCCCGGCACTGCCAGCTGTAGATGCCCTCGTGGCCGGCGATGTAGAGGGGAATGAAGTCCGACTCCGGGTTCGCCTGGCAGTACTGGACCATGCCGGGGTTGGGCGTCGTGCTGGTGTCCGCCTTGCCGCAGTTCAGGTTGGCTCCCACGGTGCAGGCCAGCAGCTGCCCCTGGTAGCAGCGGAGGAAGATGCCGGCCGCGGGCGGCCGGAAGGATTCGACGGGCACGCCGAGGGCCGCCGCCAGCCCCTCGCGCACCGCCTCGGGGAACCTGGGCCCCACGTAGCGGGCGTCGGTCTGGTCGATGGTTCCCACCGCCACGCAGTAGGCGAAGGGATCGTCGTAGGTCACGGGCGGGTCGCTCTCCCAGGGGAACCGCTCGCCGTTCGGCCGCACCTCCACGCTGGACGGGCCCTCTACCCACGTGTCCGAGCCGTTGGTGAAGCCGGTCCAGTTGTCCAGGGCGCGCCACACCATCATACCGGTGGTCGTTACCTGGACGACGGTGTCGTCGGGCCCCGGGTGCTCGTTCTCCAGCGGCTCGCCCACCACCTCGGGGATCTGGTCGGCCAGCGCCTTGAAGCCCAGCCGGAACTCCGGCCCCGCCTGGGCCGCGGCGCTGACGGGCTGCGCGACGGCCACGGCGACCACCACCACGAGGGTGGAGCAGAGGGAGGTGCAGAGGAAGATCAGGCCCATGGAGAGATGCCTCATCCTCGATACCTCCTGGAGGTTGTGGATGGTAGTGTAGCACAGCCTCAGCCGCAAGATCCGTGTTCCACGGTCGTCTCGACGCCGCTACTGGATTGAGGTCGACCCGCAGCAGGGGTCGGGGGCGGGACGCGTCCTGTAGAGACGCGACATGTCGCGTCTCTACCACGTGGAGCCATCACCTCAAACCGCGACGAGCCTGGCCCCACAGCTGTGCTGGTGGGAACGGAGGTCAACCGCCTCACCCGACCCCTGCGGTGGCTCTCCCACGGGTAACCGACGACGGGCGGCCCGCCGGGCTGACGACCGGCTGAGTGCGGCTGCGGGAAAGCGGTTAGCCAATCGCTCGGCCGGCTGGCAGCCGCGACGAATTGTCCCTATGATTTGCTGGTAGTGTTTGGCACAACGAGCTACTGGGAGACGTACAATGCCGATCTGTCCCGACTGCAGGGGCGAGGTACCCGGGACGGCGACCTGCACCCGGCAGCACTTCCGGCTGGGGAACAAGAACGTGCCGCGGATCCGCTACGGAGAGGAGCGACGGCCGCCGGTGGAGTACTCCTTCGAGGAGCATTGCGACGACTGCGGAGTGGAGGTCGGCGGCTTCCATCACCGAGGCTGCGCCGTGGAGCAGTGCCCCCTCTGCGGGGACTACGCCGCCGTCTGCCACTGCTGGAGCCACATCCGGTAGCAGGGCCCCCGGCCTGCGACCGACCATCCGCCGCCGCGCACCATCGGACGCCGGCGGCACCGGTCGCGTCCCCAGGCCAACCTCTGCAGACTGTGGCTGTCCGGGAGTCCGCCGCGATGGCATTGACCCCGAGGCCGACGTCAGGCGGCCCCAGCCGTGGGCAGGGTGAAGGTGAAGGTCGATCCCTCGCCGGGATTGCTCATCACCCAGATCCTTCCGCCGTGCGCCTCCACGAGCGCCTTGGCGATGAAGAGGCCGAGGCCCAGCCCCTCTGACTCCCCCGCCCCCTTGGCCCGGTAGTACCGGTCGAAGACGTGGGGCAGCTCCTCCGGTGGGATCCCCACTCCGCTGTCGGCCACCGACACCCGCACCTCCCGGTCCGCGCTTTCCGCCCGTACCAGGACCGGCGCCGCCTCGGGCGAGTACTTCAGCGCGTTGGAGACGAGGTTCGTCAGGATCCGGTCGAGCCGGTCCTGCTGAGACTGGTAGAACTGGCAGAAGTGGGTGCCCCAGGGGACGTTGCCCACGATGTCGATGCCGGTCGGCCTGATCCTCTCCTGCATTCCTGACCCTTTCTAGCAGCTTCCAGAGGGGGTTGGGGACCTGAGGCTCGTCCACCGGCAGTCGGGCGAAGGGGCATCTCTACCACAACCGGCTACGACGGCTATATGTCTGGTCCGGGCAGGTGGACAGCGCAAGAAATGATCTACAGGCGGGCGCGAGAATCCGATTGCGCAGTATAGTGGCTGCCTCGACTCCATGCACGAACCCTCCCGCCGACGGAGCGGCGCCCGCGCCGAGACCCGCAAGAGTGGGGCCGCGAGCTTAGGCCCCGCGGGGCGCCCGCGCCGTCCGCGGCTTAGCCCGACCCGACGCCCCCGCCGCCAGGGCCAGGGCCGCCGCCGCCACGTCGATAGGGTCGTGGTCGTCCAGCAGATCCTCGACCACCGCCCGATAGGGCCCCCACCGCCCGGACTCCAGGACCTGGGTGAGACGCTCCTCCAGGATCTGCGCGTCCCGCTCCTCGACCTCGGCCGCCGTGGGCACCTCCTCCCGCCGAATGCGGGCTCCGGTGATCCTCTCGATGACCCTCAGCTCCCGCATCTCCCAGGGGTTCACGAAGGTGATCGCCTCGCCCTGTCGCCCAAAGCGTGCCGTGCGGCCGATCCGGTGAACGTAGTACTCGGGGTCGGGCGGGAGGTCGAAGTTCACCACCGGGCTCACGTCCGGGATGTCCAGGCCCCTCGCCGCCACGTCGGTGGCCACCAGCACTTCGGTCTGCCCAGCGCGAAAGGCCCGGAGCACCTTCTCCCGCACCGGCTGGCTCATATCGCCGTGCAGCCCCTCGGCGAGATAGCCTCGCCCCTGGAGCCCCTCGACCACCTCGTCAACCGTTCGCTTGGTGGCGCAGAAGACGAGGACCCGTTCGGACCGCCTGGCGTCGAGAACCCGGCAAAGCGCATCGAACTTGCGCCTGTAGGGCACCAGGTAGAAGAGCTGGCTGACTTCTGGAACGGTCAGCGCCCGGGGCCGGCTCAGCCGGAGGATCTCCGGCTCGCGCATGTAGCGACGGGCGAGCTGAAGGATGGGATCGGGAATCGTGGCCGAGAAGAGCGCCGTCACCCTCTTGTCGGGAAGGTGGGCCATCACGTACTCCACATCCTCCAGGAAGCCCATGTCCAGCATCACGTCGGCCTCGTCCAGAACCAGCATCGACACCGAGCTCAGGTCGACTGTGCCCCGGCGCATGTGATCCATCAGCCGGCCGGGGGTCGCCACGATGGCGTGGACGCCCCGACGCAGCGCCCGAAGCTGGCGCTCGATGGGCTGGCCTCCGTAGATGGGCACCAGCAGTAGCCGCCGGTCGCGGCCGATGGCGCTGAGCTGCTCCGACACCTGCACCGCCAGCTCGCGGGTCGGCGCCAGCACTACCGCCTGGGGCACCACCCGCTTGACGTCGATCCGCTCGACCAGGGGAATGCCGAAGGCGGCCGTCTTGCCCGTGCCGGTGAGGGCCTGGGCGACGACGTCCCGCCCCTGCAGGAGACAGGGGATCGCTCGCTCCTGCACCGGGGTCGGGGCCTCGAAGCCCATCTCCTCGATGCTGCGGAGCACCGGCTTGCTCAATCCCAGATCACGAAAATCGGCCAAGGTTCGCCTCCCAGCACAAGACTCGGGCGAAGGGCCGCAACCCCCATGCCAGGGTGTATACTTCACCCCACTTCTCTCTGGGCGGCTGGCTCGGCACTGGAACTGGAGGTTTCCCCCGGTGAATCACTTCACCAAGTTCGCCATAGAGGTGGCCCAGGCCGCGGGCCAGCTGCTGCTGGACCACCACGGCCGGATGCAGACCCTGGAGTTCAAGCTGAGAACCAACTTCAAGACCCAGGTCGACGACCTGAGCGACCGGCTGATCCGCAGCGCCATCATCGGCAACTTCCCCGGCCACAGCATC
>DAHVXI010000030.1:0-19252 GCA_027356795.1 Chloroflexota bacterium
TGAGAGCTGAACGCCGTGAAGTGTATGCCATCGCCGCCAACCTGCCAAGGGGAGCCCTCTTCCCGGTACGGGTTACGCACGGGGATGCCCTGCCGCGGCTGCTTCAAGCCGGCACCCGGAGCGGGGCTTCCACTCTCCATAACCCCCCATCCTCCCTTGTGCAGCTGCCACCCCTCCTATAGAATGCGACGGTGCCGCCACGGCGCCCCAGAAGGCAGCCTCGCCGACGGCCGGTCCCACGTCTCCCTACTTCACCCCTTCGGGAGGCCGCCCTTGTTCGGGAGAAGGTTGCTCTGGAGGTCCTACTTCATCGTCTTCGTGGGCAGCAGCTGCGGGATGACCATCGAGCTGGTGGCCAGCCGCATCCTGGCGCCTTTCCTCGGCGTATCCCTCTACACCTGGACCAGCATCATCGGCGTCATTCTGGCCGGCATGAGCCTCGGGAACTACCTGGGTGGCCACATCGCCGACCGCGCGCCCAAGCCCCAGACCCTGGGGGTGCTGTTCCTGCTCAGCGGACTGGCCAGCCTCGGCATACTCGCCACGATAGGCTTCGTCGGCAGCAAGTCGGTCAACCTTCCCTTCCCCCTCATGGGGAAGATCGCCTTCCTCACCACCATCGTCTTCTTCCTGCCCAGCCTCTTGCTCGGCACCATCTCCCCCGTGGTGGTGAAGCTCACTCTCAAGGACCTGAGCGCGGCAGGATCCACGGTGGGGAAGATCTACGCCTGGTCCACCGCGGGCAGCATCGTGGGGACCTTCGCCACCGGCTTCGTCCTGATCTCCTGGTTCGGGACCCGAATGATCGTGGCGGGGGTCGCGGTGGTGCTCATGTCGATGGGAATCGTCTTCGGGGAGATGTGGAAGAGGGGAAGGGTGCCGGCGACGGTGGCCGCGCTGCTGCTCTTTCTGGGGTTCGGCTACTACCTGAACACCACGAACGCCTTCGCGTCACCCTATTGGAAGGAGAGCAGCTACTACTCCATCCGCTTCTTCGACCAGGGAGCCGGGCAGGACGGCAACAAGGTGCGGGTCCTGGTGCTGGATCACCTGGTGCACAGCTTCGTCGCGCTCGACGATCCCACCCACCTGGAGTACGCCTACGAGAAGGTCTACGCCGACATCGTGAAGTACCTCTCCCAGACCCGGCCCTCCATGAACGCGCTCTTCATCGGCGGTGGGGGATACACCTTCCCGAGGTACATGGAGAAGGTGTACCCCACCAGCAACCAGGAAGTGATCGAGATCGATCCGGAGGTGACCCGGGTGGTCTACGAGGAGCTGGGACTGCCGAGGGACAGCAAGATAGTCACCCACAACATGGACGGCCGGATGTTCTTCGACAACGGCTCGACACCCAAGGGGAAGTACGACCTCATCCTGGGAGACGCCTTCAACGATCTATCGGTGCCATACCACCTGACGACGCTGGAGTTCACCCAGAAGCTGAAGGAGTCGATGAAGCCCGATGGCTTCTATCTGGTCAACATCATCGACAACCCGAAGCGAGGCGCCTTCCTCCGTCCCTACGTCAACACCCTGAAGCGGGTGTTCACCCACGTCACCGTGGCGGCTGTGGGAGAGGGGTGGAAGGCTTCCGCGCAGAACACCCTGATCGTGGTGGCCTCTCAGCTCCCCATCGACCCACCCACCTTCATGGACGAGCTGACGGGGCTGTACGGTGGCAAGGAACCGGTGACCAGGATCATGCCCGAGCAGGAGCTGGCCGACTACATGGCCCAGGGCACCGACCTGATCCTCACCGACGAATACGCGCCGGTGGATCAGCTGATCGCCACCCTCTTCGACGAGCGAGGCTACTGAGTAGGCAACAAGGAGTCTTTGTAGTTCTGGGGACACCCCAGACCCCGCCAGGCGCTGCGCCCTGGACCCGCTCTTGGGGATACCCCAGGACTCAGCACTCAGCACTCAGCACTCTTTCTGCGAGGGCCTTCACCAACCCCGGCATGGTGTGCTCGGGGGCTACCACGTCCACCCGAAGCCCCGACTCCCTGGCCGTGTCGGCTGTGATGGGGCCGATGCAGGCAATCAACGGCCGGGACAGCAGCGAGACCGCCCCCTCCCCCAGCCCTGCCACCAGGTAGCGCACCGTAGATGAGCTGGCAAAGGTCACGACGTCGATCTCGCCGGCCGATAGCTGCTCCCGCAATCGAGTGAGGTCACCCGCGGCCGGCACGGTCCGATAGGCGACCACGTCGTCCACCAGAGCCCGCGCCCTCTCCAGCTCCACGGCGAGCAGCTCTCTGGCCAGGTCGGCTCGGGGCAGCAGGATCCTGCTGCCGGCCACCCCCGTGGACAGCAAGGCCGCAGCCACTTCCTCCGCCACGTACTCCGAAGGCACCAGGTCGACCTTCAGGTGGTAGTTGCGCAGCTCCTGGGCCGTGGCCGGCCCGATGGCCGCCAGGCGAGTATCTGCCAGAGCCCGCACGTCCAGCCCCAGGGTCTCCAGCCTCTCCATGAGGGCCTTCACCCCGTTGGCGCTGGTGAACACCACCCAGTCGTAGCTCCTCAGCCGCGCGATGGCACCATCCAGCGGCTCGTAGGACTCAGGGGGCAGGATCTGCAGCACCGGAACCTCCACCGGATCCGCGCCGTACTCCCGGAGCAGCGCCGATAGGCTGCCGGCCTGCTCCCGGCTGCGGGTCACCAGCACCCGCTTCCCGAAGAGAGGTCGGTTGTCCCACCAGCGCAGCGTCTCTCGCAGGCCGACCACCCCTCCGACCACGATCACCGCCGGCGGACGGAAATCGGCTTCCCGGACCCGTGCGACGATGTCGGCCAGGGTGCCCACCAGGGTCCTCTGGCGGGACCAGGTCCCCCACCGGATCACAGCCACCGGAGTGCCCTCCGGGAGACCGTTCCGGGTCAACTGCTGCACGATGGCCGGCAGGTTGGTCAGCCCCATCAGGAAGACCAGGGTGCCGACGCCTGTGGACAGCTTCTCCCAGCACAGGCTGGACTCCGGCTTGGTGGGATCCTCGTGGCCGGTCACCACGGCGAAGGAGCTGTTCTGGCCCCTGTGGGTCACCGGAATGCCTGCGTAGGCCGGCACGGCGACGGCTGAGGTGACACCCGGGACCACCTCGAAGGGCACCCCCGCGGCGGCCAGGGCAGCGGCCTCCTCACCCCCCCGTCCGAAGACGAAGGGGTCCCCACCGTGAAGCCGGACGACGATCCTCCCCTCCAGCGCCCTGGAGACCAGCAGCCGGTTGATCTCCTCCTGGGGATAGGTGTGATGGTCGGAGGACTTCCCCGCGTAGATCCGCTCGGCCTCGGGGCGAAGGTATCGGTCCAGCAGCATGCCGTTCGCCAGGCGGTCGTACACCACCACCTCGGCCCGGCCCAGCAGCTCGGCACCGCGCAGTGTCAGGAGTCCCGGGTCCCCGGGCCCACCCCCGACCAGGTAGACCTTCCCCGTCATGGCTGAACCTCCCCCAGCAGCTGGGCCGCGCCCCGGGCCAACAGCTTGCCGGCGATGCGCTCGCCCAGGGCGGCGGGGTCGCCAGCCCCTCCGGCGTCTCGCTCCCGCAGTACCTGCGCCCCGTCTGGGCCGGCCACCAGCGCCTCCATCACCAACCCACCCTCTGCCGATCGGCAGAGGCAGGCCATGGGCAGCTGGCAGCCCCCGCCCATCACCCGCAGGAAGCTTCGCTCGGCCTCGGTCGCCCGCCTGGTGGCTGGGTGGTCCAGTACCGACAGTGCCTCTATCACATCTCGGTCGCCCTCCCGGGCCTGCACCGCCAGGGCCCCCTGGCCGGGGGCCGGAAGGCACACCTCCAGGGGGATGTGCTCGGTAATGCGCTGGGCGTAGCCCAGCCGATCCAGACCCGCCGCCGCCAGCACGACGGCGTCCAGATCCTCCCCATCGGCCTTTCGCAGCCGGGTGTCCACGTTGCCCCGTAGCGGAACGATCTGCAGGTCGGGGCGAAAAGCCAGCAGCTGCGCGCGACGGCGAGAGCTGCTGGTGCCTATCCTGGCACCGGCCGGCAGCCTGGACAGCGGCAGACCGTGGCGGGAGACGCTCACGTCGCGGGGATCCTCTCGCTCCGGGACGGCGGCGATCAGCAGACCGCCGGCCATGGTCGAGGGGAGATCCTTCATGCTGTGCACTGCCAGGTCGACTCGCCCCTCCAGCAGCGCCTTCTCTATCTCTTTGACGAAGAGCCCGGTGCCCCCGATCTGCCACAGGGGCGCCCCGGTCCTTACGTCTCCCTCCGTCTGGATCCTCTCGATCCGCAGCCGCAGGTCGGGCCTCTTCTCGGCCAGTTGCCCAACGACCCACCGGGCCTGCCACATCGCGAGGGCGCTCCCCCGCGTGCCCACCACCAGTTCTCGCATCTTATGTCACCCTCTACTCCAGGTCGAACAGCTCTTTCACCGCGTCCACGTAGAGCCCGCAGGCGCCGTCGTTGGCCTGGGCCTTCAGCCGCACCGTTGGCATGTGGAGGATCTTGTTGACGATCGCCTGGGTCATCGCCTCGACGGCCTGGCGCTCTCGCTCCTCCAGATTCAGCCTCCCACCGTATCGGGCCATCTCCCCCTGCCGTATCTGCTCCAGCCGGTCCCGCAGCGCCACCAGCGTGGGGACCACCTCCTGGCAGCGCAACCAGGACACGAAGCCGGCTGTTTCCTCCTCCACGATGGCCTGAACTCCGGTCACCTCCCGCTCCCTCTCCCGGAGGTTGGCCTCCACCACCGACTGCAGATCGTCGATGTCGTACAGGTGGACGTTCTCCAGCGCTCCGACGGCGGGATCCACGTCCCTGGGCACGGCGATGTCGATGAAGAAGAGGGGGCGGCCCCGACGATCCCCCATCACCCCGCCCACCAGATCAGGTCCAAACAACGCGGTGGACGCCCCTGTGGAGGTGATGACTATGTCGGCCCCCAGCAGAGCCTCCCCCATGGCATCCCACGGTACGGCCGTCCCACCGAAGCGGCCCGCCAGCTCCTGGGATCGCTCCCAGCTGCGGTTGACCACCATCAGCCTTCCGGCACCGTTGTCCACCAGGTTCTTGGCGGTTAGCTCGCTCATCTCCCCGGCCCCAACCACCAGGACGGTGCGGGAGGAGATCTCTCCGAAGAGCCCGCGGGCCAGCTCCACCGCCGCGTGGCTCACGGAGACGGCGTTGCGAGAGATGCCCGTCTCCGTGCGGGCGCGCTTTCCCGCCGCCAGCGCCCGCTGGAAGAGGACGCTCAGCACCGATCCGGTGGCCCCTCGCCCGGCGGCCAACTCGTAGGCCTCGCGCACCTGCCCCAGGATCTGGGGCTCCCCCAGGATCATGGAGTCGATCCCCGAGGCTACCGCGCAGAGATGCCGGGCTGCCTCGTCGTTGTGAAGGGTGTAGAGATAGGGCGCCACTTCGGATTCCGCGAGGCCCGGGAGCTGAAAGGAGTGCAGGAACTGCCTGATCTCGGCGGCCGCCGCCTTCTGGTGGATCGGCACGGCGTACAGCTCCATCCGATTGCAGGTGGAGAGGACCACCCGCTCGCCCGCGACGTCGCCCAAACGATCCAGCAGCTCCGCCACCCTCTCAGCGCTCAAAGCGAAACGCTCCCTGACCTCGACGGGGGCCATCTTGTGGTTCAGCCCGACGGCCACGATGGAACAGGGCTCGCCGTCTCGCACCCGCCGCAGGATCTCCTCGAGCCGGCTCACCGCCGCCTCCTCGCCCCGGGAGCGGAAGACGTCGAAGGCGTTGGAGCTCACAACCTCCGCCCAGTAGGCTTCCCGCTGGGCAGGCAGAGGCAGCTCCTGGCGTATCCGCGCACGGAGGGTGCCCAGCAGCCGAAGAAAGGGCCCGTACTCCGGGACCAGCACCTCTTCGAGCTTCTGGCGCATCCGCTTGGCCAGGGCCGGGCTCATGCCCTCGGTCGAGATGGCCACGGTGAGCTCGTCCCGCCGAAGGACCGACGGGACGATGAAGTTGCACAGGTCGGGGACGTCGACGACGTTCAAGAGGAGGTTCGATCGGGAGGCTTCGGCGGCCACCGCCTGGTTGACCTCGGCATCGGAGGTGGCGGCCACCACCAGGAGGGCGCCCTCCAGGTCGCCGGATCGGTACTCTCGCCGCTCCACGGTCACTCTGCCCTGGGCAGCCAGCTCCTCCAGCCCCCGCTCCAGCTGCGGGGCAATCACCTTCACCGCCGCGCCCGATGCCAGCAGGCCCTCCACCTTGCGAAGCGCCACCTCGCCCCCACCGACCACGATGGCCGGCCGGCCTCGAAGGTCGAGGAACGCAGGAAAGTAGGTGGGAGGATGCTTCCTAGCCTGTTCAGTCACGTTCGACGGATGCCTTTCTGAGCTACCTCTCCCCTCTCCCTCTGGGAGAGGGTCAGGGTGAGGGCTGTTTGGTTGGCAACGTTTAAGCCCTCACCCGCCCTTCGGCTTCCCTCTCCCAGGGGGAGAGGCGCTTGCGGTTCCCCTACCTGGCGAACTCCCCTGCCAACGCCCTCCCATTGGAGGGAACAGGAGCCCCTTGCAGGACGTGCTTCAGGAACTGGCCCGTGAAGGATTCGGCGTTCTCCGCCACCTCCTCCGGGGTGCCGGTGGCTACCACCCAGCCCCCCGCGTCGCCCCCCTCGGGGCCCAGGTCGATGATCCAGTCGGCAACTTTGATCACGTCCAGGTTGTGCTCGATCACCACGACGCTGTTGCCACCATCCACCAGCCGGTTCAGCACCTCCAGCAGCCGTCCCACGTCGGCGAAGTGGAGGCCGGTGGTGGGCTCGTCCAGGATGTACAGGGTTCGGCCCGTCGCCTTCTTGGACAGCTCCGTGGCCAGCTTCACCCTCTGGGCCTCGCCACCCGACAGGGTCGTCGCCGGCTGTCCCAACCGGACGTAGCCCAGCCCGACGTCGTTCAGGGTGGACAGCTTGTTCTTGATGCTGGGGATGTTCTCGAAGAAGCCCAGCGCTTCCCCCACCGTCATCTCCAGCACGTCGGAGATGGTCTTGCCCTTGTAGCGGATCTCCAGAGCCTCGCGATTGTACCGCTTCCCCTTGCACACCTCGCAGGGAACGTACACGTCCGGGAGGAAGTGCATCTCGATCTGGATGATCCCCTCTCCGTGGCACGCCTCGCAGCGGCCGCCCTTCACGTTGAAGGAGAAGCGGCCGGGCAGGTAGCCCCTCATCCGCGCCTCCGGAAGGGAGGCGAGCAGCTCCCGGATCGGGGTCAAGGCTCCCGTGTAGGTCGCCGGGTTCGACCGGGGCGTCCTGCCTATGGGCGACTGGTCGATGTCGATCACCTTGTCCAGCTGCTCCAGCCCCTCGATCCGGTCGTGGTCCCCCGCCCTCTCCTTGGCCTTGTAGAGAACCTGGGCCAGGCGGCGGTAAAGGATGTCCGAAACCAGCGAGCTCTTGCCGGAGCCCGACACACCGGTGACGGCCACGAAGCGCCCCAGCGGCACGGTCACGTCGACGCTCTTGAGGTTGTTCTCCCGAGCACCGACGACCCGCAGCTCCTTGCCGTTGCCCTCGCGCCGCCGGGCCGGCACCGGCACCGCCAGCTCGCCCCCCAGGAACTTGCCCGTGATGGACTCGGGACAGGCGATCAGATCCTCCACGCCACCGGCCGCCACCAACCTGCCGCCATGCTCCCCGGCGCCGGGTCCGATGTCGACGACGTGGTCGGCGCTTCGGATCGTCTCCTCGTCGTGCTCCACGACGATCAGGGTGTTCCCCAGGTCCCGAAGCCGGGTCAGGGTCTGGATCAGCCGGTGGTTGTCCCGCTGGTGGAGCCCGATGCTGGGCTCGTCCAGGATGTACAGGACCCCCATCAGACCCGACCCGATCTGCGTGGCCAGCCGGATCCGCTGGGCCTCGCCGCCCGAGAGGGTCGCGGCAGTCCGATCCAGGGTCAGGTAGTCCAGCCCCACGTCGACCAGGAAGCCGAGGCGGGCCTTGATCTCCTTCAGGATCTGCCGCGCGATCAGCATGTCCCGCTGTCCCAAGGGCTGGTCCTCATCCGGATAGGTCGCCGGGGTGAAGGCAACCCCACGGAAGGCACCGGGTTCGCCCTCCAGGAAGCGGAAGAACTCCAGCGCCTTCCACACCGAGAGCCTGGTCACGTCCACGATGGAGCGGCCGGCCACCGACACCGCCAATATCTCGGGTTTCAGCCTCGCCCCGCTGCAGGCCGGGCAGGGCTTGCTGGACATGTACCGCTCGATCTCAGATCGTACGTAGTCGGAGTCGGTCTCGCGGTAGCGGCGCTCAAGGTTCGAGATCACCCCTTCGAAGGCCATGGTGTACTCGTGGAAGCGACCATCCCGATGGCGGTGCTTCACCCGGACCCGCTGCCCGTGGGTTCCGTACAGCACCAGCTCCAGCTGCTCCGGCGTCAGCTCCCGCACGGGAACCCTGGTGGAGAAGCCGCACTCGTTGGCCACCGCCCCCATTATGCTGGAGTAGTAGCTTTCGTTGGTGCTGGCCCGGCTCCAGGGCTGGATGGCTCCCTCCGCGATGGACAGGTCGCGGTTGGGCATGACCAGCTCGGGATCCACCTCCAGCTTGGACCCCAACCCGGTGCACTCCGGGCAGGCGCCGTGGGGACTGTTGAAGGAGAAGTTCCTGGGGGCGACCTCGCCCAGGCTGAAGCCGCACTCGACGCAGGCGAACTGCTCCGAGAAGATCAGCTCTTCGTGGTCGCCGACGGTCACCTTGACGGTACCGGCACCCAGCTTCAGCGCCGTCTCCAGGGAGTCGGCCAGCCGGCTACGACTCGAGTCCAACTCCTCGTCGTCGCGGGCCGGCACCGTCAACCGGTCCACCACCACCTCGATGGTGTGCTTCCGGTTCTTGTCCAGCTTGATCTCCTCGCCCAGGTCCCGGACCTGGCCGTCGACCCTGGCCCGGACGAAGCCGGCCTTGCGGGCATCCTCGAAGATCCCCTGGTGCTCGCCCTTCCGGTCCCGGATCACCGGACCCAGGATCATCATCCGGCTGTCGGTCGGGAGGGCCAGGAGGGCATCCACCATCTGCTCCACCGTCTGCTGAGCGATCAACCGGCCGCAGTTGGGGCAATGGGGCTTGCCGACCCGAGCGAACAGCAGCCGCAGGTAGTCGTAGATCTCCGTTACCGTCCCCACCGTGGAGCGGGGGTTGTGGCTGGCCGCCTTCTGGTCGATGGAGATGGCCGGGGAGAGACCGCCGATGTAGTCGACGTCCGGCTTCTCCATCTGGCCGAGGAACTGCCGTGCGTAGGCGCTCAGCGACTCCACGTAGCGCCGCTGCCCCTCGGCGTAGATGGTATCGAAGGCCAGAGACGACTTCCCGGAGCCGGAGAGGCCGGTGATGACCACCAGCCTGTCCCTGGGTATCTTCAGCGATATGTTCTTCAGATTGTGCTCGCGGGCTCCGCGAATCTCTATGTAGTCTTGACCCACTTGCCTACCTTCGGTATCCAAGAAGGGGGTGAATACGTCATGCGATCTCTCGTCTCAGCTCGATGATCTGGTCGCGGAGGAGGGCGGCCTTCTCGAACTCCAGATCCCTGGCCGCCTGCTTCATCTGCTGCTCCAGGTCCTTGATCAGCCGCAGGATGTCGTCCTTCGGCATCGCCATGCCGGCCGCTTCGTAAGAGGCCGCTGCCTCGGCAACCGCCTTCACCCGGTTGGAGATATCCTTGATCGCCTTCCGGATGCCCACCGGCGTGATCCCGTGCTCTTCGTTGTACTCCATCTGCAGACCGCGCCGCCGGTAGGTCTCGTCGATAGCCCGCTTCATGGAGTCGGTCACCCTGTCGGCGTACATGATCACCTGGCCGTCCACGTGGCGAGCAGCCCGCCCCATGGTCTGGATCAGCGACCCCTCCGAGCGAAGGTAGCCCTCCTTGTCGGCGTCCAGGATCGCCACCAGGGAGACCTCGGGCAGGTCCAGTCCCTCCCGAAGCAGGTTGATCCCCACCACCACGTCGTAGACCCCCAGTCGCAGATCCCGCAAGATCTCGATCCGCTCGAAGGTCTCGATCTCCGAGTGGAGGTAGTGGACCTTGATCCCCATCTCCCGCAGGTAGTCGGCCAGGTCCTCGGCCATCCGCTTGGTCAGAGTGGTGATCAACGCTCTCTCGCCCCGAGCGACCCGAACCCGCACCTGCTCCAGCAGGTCGTCGATCTGCCCGGCGATGGGCTTCACCTCGACGCTGGGATCGATCAGCCCGGTCGGCCGGATCAACTGCTCCACGACCTGCAGGCTGTGCTCCTTCTCGTAGGGCCCCGGCGTCGCCGACAGGTAGATCGCCTGGCCGACGTGCCGCTCGAACTCCGGAAACTTGAGCGGGCGGTTGTCCAGGGCCGAGGGCAGGCGGAACCCGTAGTCCACCAGCGTCTGCTTCCGGGAGAAGTCGCCCGCGTACATCCCCCTCACCTGAGGGATGGAGAGGTGCGACTCATCGATGAACGTCAGGTAGTCGTCGGGGAAGTAATCCAGCAGCGTCCAGGGCATGCTGCCGGCCGCGCGCCGCGACAGGTGGCGAGAGTAGTTCTCGACCCCGCTGCAGAAGCCCGTCTCCCGCATCATCTCCATGTCGTAGCAGGTCCGCTGCTCCAGCCGCTGGGCCTCCACCAGCTTGCCCTCATCCTTCAACTCGGCGACCCGGGCTTTCAGCTCCTCCCCGATATCCTGGAGAGCGGCCTCCATCTTCTCCTGGCTGGTCACGAAGTGCTTGGCCGGGTAGATGTCCGCCTGGGTCCGCTCGACCAGCAGCTCGCCGGTCAGAGGGTCCACCTCCGTGATCCTCTCCACCTCGTCGCCCCAGAACTCGATCCGGATGGCTACGTCCTCGCCCGCCGGCTGGATCTCCAGGGTGTCGCCCCGAACCCGAAACTTCCCTCGACCGAAGTTGTGGTCGTTCCGCTCGTAATGGATGTCGGTGAGGAAACGGAGGACCTTGTCCCTCTTCCGCTTCTCCCCCCGCTTCAGGGAGAGCACCACCTTCCCGTACTCCTCGGGGGAGCCCAAACCGTAGATGCAGGAGACCGAGGCGACGATGACCACATCCCGCCGCTCGAACAGCGCCTTGGTGGCCGAGTGGCGCAGCCGGTCGATCTCCTCGTTCAGGGAGGAGTCCTTCTCGATGTAGAGGTCCGACTTGGGAACGTAGGCTTCGGGCTGGTAGTAGTCGTAGTAGCTGACGAAGTACTCCACCGCGTTGTCGGGGAAGAACTCCTTGAACTCCGAGCAGAGCTGCGCGGCCAGGGTCTTGTTGGGGGCCAGCACCAGCGCGGGCCGCTGCAAGCGCGCGATGACGTTGGCCATGGTGAAGGTCTTGCCCGATCCGGTGACGCCCAGCAGGGTCTGATGCTTCATCCCGGCCTGCGCACCCTCCACCAGCCGCTCTATGGCCAGGGGCTGGTCGCCGGTGGGAGCGTAATCGGAGGCTAGGCGAAACTCAGGCAAGTTAGGACTCCAGGCATCCGAGCCAAAGTACGCACGGCGCGGCCTTCAGCCGAACCGGGCGATCTGTTAATTATACCAGGGGAGCGGGAGGAGGGTCGAGGGTAATGGGTGGTGCCGAACCAGGGTGTGCAGGGCTGGCATGACAGTCCCGTGAGCTTCGTGGTAACCTCTAGCGTAGGCGACGCCGCAACAACCGCCGGGAGCCACAGCCGGTATGACCCCAGCCGAAGCCGCCATACGGGATGCCATCACCCGGGATGGGAGGATCACCTTCCGCCGGTTCATGGAGATGGCCCTCTACTCCGCCCCGGGGGCTTACTACGGCTCCGAGGCGGAGAAGATGGGCGCGGCCGGCGACTACTTCACCAGCCCCGAGCTGCACCCCTCCTTCGGCGCCCTGGTGGCGCGACAGCTGGAACAGCTGTGGATCGCCATGGGGCGTCCCGCGAAATTCACCCTGGTGGAGATGGGGGCGGGACGGGGTTCCCTGGCCCGGGACATCCTCTCCTACGCCGCCGCCCAGGCCCCCGCCTTCCATCAAACCCTCGCCTACCTCATGGTGGAGCGAAGCCCCGCCCTGATACGGCGCCAGCAGGAAACCCTGGAGAGGCTGGGCCCGGTGGCCGGTCGGCTCTCCTGGCTCCAGGGGGCAAGCCTCGATCTGCCGGACGGCTCCGTGGAGGGCTGCTTCCTCTCCAACGAGCTGCCGGACTCCTTTCCGGTCCATCGAGTAGCCACGGTGGGCGGCGAGCTGCGGGAGATCTACGTCGAGGTCCAGGACGGTCGCCTGGCGGAGAGCATGGACGAGCCTTCGGATCCCCGCCTGGTCGATTACTTCTCCCGGCTCGGCTTCCTGCCGCCGGAGGGCTGCCGGGCCGAGGTGAACCTGGATGCCCTGGACTGGGTTGCCCGAGTGGCCCGGGCACTGGCAAGGGGAGGCGTCCTTACGTTCGACTACGGCTACACCGCCGAGAAGCTGTACTCCCAACGCCACTGCGACGGCACGCTGCTCTGCTTCTACCGACACACCCTCAACAGCGACCCCTACGCCCGCATCGGCCGGCAGGACATCACGACCCACGTGGACTTCACCAGCATCGCCGAGGCGGGCGCCCGGCACGGTCTGCGACCCTTCGACCTGACCACCCAGCGTTCCTTTCTGACGGCCCTCGGGATCCACGACTACCTGAAGACTCTGGATGCCATGGGGCTCACGCGGCGGGGGTACCAGGCCAACTGGGTGGCGATGCAGGAGCTGCTGAACCTCGACGGCCTGGGACGCGTCAAGCTCCTCGTCCAGCAGAAGGGGCTGGAGGGCTTCGCTCCCGCCGCGCTGCGCCCCGAGGGTTTGAGGGCCGGAGAGCTCGGCCGTGACCTCCACCGAGAGCCGGTGCCCCTCCTGACCCCCGCCCACGTGCCGCTGACGGCACTCTCCCCCGCGGAGCCGATGATGGACGTGGAGGGCATGTGGGAGGATCTGATGGGCGAGGGCGAGGATTAACCGCGTTGGTTTCCTAATAATCTCGTCAACTTGCGACAATTCACCGCTGGCGGCGCCTCCTGTGCTATAATCTGCCTGAAGGGGCGAACCTTGGGTTCGCCCCGTCGCGCATCGGCGGAACTACGGGCGATCGCAGGGATCGCCCCCTACAGAGATGGGATTCGATGAACCTTTCGCTCGACGAACTACTGCTGGTGGTGCCGGCCTTCGTTATCGCCATCGCGATCCACGAGGCCAGCCACGCCTTCGCCGCCACCCTGCTGGGCGATCCCAGCCCCAAGTCGGCGGGTAGGCTGAGCCTCAACCCCTTGCGCCATCTGGACCCGCTGGGGACCATCACCCTATTCCTGATGGGCTTCGGCTGGGGCAAGCCGGTCTTCGTTAACCCGGCCAACTTCCGCGTCAATCCGCGGGCAGGCATGGCCTTGGTGGCCGTCGCAGGGCCCCTCTCCAACCTTCTCCTGGCCCTGCTCTTCGCCCTGCCCTTCAGGATGCACGTGGCGGCGGGCAGAGAGCTGCTGATGCTGGCCGCTGCTGTGGCCTCCATCAACTTGCTGCTGGCCGTCTTCAACCTGATACCGCTGCCCCCGCTGGACGGCTTCTCCGTCCTGCTGGGCATCCTTCCGAGACCGTTGGCGGCATCCATCGCCCCCCTGGCCCAGTACGGGCCGGCCGCGCTGCTGGGACTTTTCGCCCTTTCCTACGTCTTCAAGGTCAGCGTCCTGGGAGCCATCATGGATCCGGCCTATCGACTGCTGCAGCCGCTGGTGTTCGGCAGGTAGGGGTTCGGGTGATCTACCGCATACGGCAGGGGCTTGCCAACCTGGGGGCCAGGATGCTTCCCGAGGACTGGGTCCTGGCGGACCGGTACCTCTCGGAGGCGGAGCGGGCGCTGTTCGCCCGCATGGAGCCCGCCGACCAGCGCCACAGCACGCAGGTGCTGCGAACGCTGCTGCAGGCCGCGGTCACCGACGAGAGTCTCCTGAAGGCGGCCATCCTCCACGACGTGGGGAAGTCCCGCTGCCGGATCACGTTGGTCCACCGGACGGTGGCGGTGCTGCTCGAGGCCCTGCTGGGCACACTTCCGGCCCTCGAGACCCGCTGCGACAGCAAGAGCTGGTGGTTGCCATTCTACGTCCTGGCGAATCATCCCCGGATCGGCGCCAGCATGCTGGCCCAGGCCGGCACCGAGGAGAGGGTCTGGCGGCTGGTGGAGTTGCACCAACTGGAGCCGCAGCGGGTGAGTAACGTACCGGACGCCCATTGGATTCGAGCGGCGCTGGCCACCCTGCGCCGGGCAGACAACCAGAACTGAGGTAGCGTAGCAATGAAGCAGGTCACCGTAGTAGGTTTGGGCATGATCGGCTCATCTCTCGGGCTGGCCCTGAAGCAGCTGAAGCCCCCGCCACTGGTCGTCGGCCACGACAACCAGTACGACGCAGCGGGGCGCGCTCAGAAGCTGAAGGCGGTGGATCGGGTGGAGCGCAACCCCCTGGAGGCGGTGGCCGGCTCCGATCTGGTGGTGGTGGCTACCCCTGTGGGAACCATCGCCTCGGTGCTGGAAACCGTGGCGCCGGCGCTGCAGGCCGGCTGCGTGGTGACCGACACCGGCAGCACCAAGCTGGAGATCCTCCGGCGCGCCCAGGAGCTGCTGCCGCGGGAGGTCGCCTTCGTCGGCGGCCACCCCATGACGGGCCAAGCCACGGCCGGCGTGGATCGCCCCGACGCCTCCCTCTTCCAGGGAGCCATCTACTGCGTCGCCCCCGCGGTGACCGCTCCGCCCTCCGCGGTGTCCACCGTGGTGTCGATGATCCAGGCCATCGGGGCTCAGCCCTACTTCGTGGACCCGGCGGAGCACGACGGCCTGGTAGCCGGCATCAGTCACCTCCCCTATCTGCTATCGGCCACCCTGATGCGGGTCCTGGCCTCCGAGCCCAGCTGGCGGGAGATGTCCGTCCTGGCCGCAGGGGGGTTCGATACGGCGACCCGCCTGGCCGGCCAGAACCCCAAGATGTACTCCGACGTCCTCAGCGACAACGCCGGCAACGTGGTGCGCCACCTGGACCGGCTGATGGAGGAGCTGCAGGCCGTGAGGGGCCGGCTGCTGAACGGCGAGCCGGGGATCCTGAAGGAGCTGGAGGAGGCCCAGCACCGGCGAGCGGCCTGGGAGGAGCAGCGGCGAAGGGATGCCGCCGACAGGGCGTGAGAAACCTGTAGGGGCGGTTCGCGAACCGCCCCTACACCATTTGAAGCTACTGGACCTCGACGGTGGCGCCGGCTTCCTTCAGCTTGGCAGCCGCCTTGTCGGCCTCGTCCTTCGGCACGCTCTCCTTGACCGACTTGGGAGCGCCCTCCACCAGCTCTTTGGCCTCCTTCAGGCCGAGACCGGTGAGCTCGCGGACGACCTTGATCACGTTGATCTTGTTGGCGCCAAACTCCTTCAGGACGACGGTGAACTCAGTCTGCTCCTCGACCGGAGCCGCAGCCGGAGCCGCAGCCGCGCCGGCGCCTGCCGCTGCCGCAGCGACGGGAGCCGCGGCCACGACGCCGAATCGGTCCTGCAAAGCCTTAACCAGATCGGACAGCTCGAGAACCGTCATCTTCTCGATCGCCGCAATGATCTCTTCGGTGCTCATTTGAGTCCTTTCTTATCGTTCCCTCTCCCTCTGGGAGAGGGTCAGGGTGAGGGCTGGAGTTCCACCCCAGACCCAGGAAGGCGACTTCCACCTGGTTAGGCCGCGCCCTGCTCTTCGAGCTGTCGCCGGCGAGCATCCAGGGTACCCACGAGGCCGGACAGCATCCCGCTCAGGACGCCCACTACGCCGACAATCGGCGACTGGAAGCCGGCCACCACCTGGGACAGCAACACGTTCCTGGGGGGCATGTTCGCCAGAGCCCCAACCTGCGCTGCCGCCAGCAGCCGCTGGCCCAGCATAGCGCTCTTGATCTTGAACACCTTCGAGCCCCGCTCGAAGTCACTCAACGCCTTGGCCGCCGCGGCCTCGTCGCCGGTCACGAAGGCGATAGCGGTAGGCCCGACCAGCGTGTCCTTCAGATCCGCCTTGCCCACCTTCTCGGCTGCAAAGCCGGTCAGGGTGTTCTTCGTTACGCGATATTCCACCCCCTGCTCTCGCAGCTTGCGGCGCAGGGATGCCATGTCCGCTACGGTCAGCCCCCGATAGTCGGTCAAGACCACCAGGTTGCTCCGGCTTAGCAGCTCCGCCAGCTCCTCTACCTCGTGGACCTTTTCCGGTCGCGGCGCGCGCACCTTCTCTGCTTTCTGTGGCAACGGTTCACCTCCTTTCCACCATAATCGGTGGCGTTGCCCTAACAGCCCAACAAAAAGGGTCTTTGGCTGCCGCAGCCAAAGACCCTTCGATTCCCCTTCGATGGAGCGCGGCCACAGGTTCGGTCCCCCGACCTCCCTGCGTCCCCCCACACCGTTGCTCGGAGTATCTCGAAATCCTTGCCTCGGCAGGCCAGATCGATTAAGTGCCGTGGGGCACGCCTGCTGTCTTTAGCATGGTCACTATTCGGTTGGAAACGGGCCCTACGCAGTCGCCATTGAGAGCGCCGACTGCAGCTCCAGCCCGACGCCCGGGCTCATGCTACTGGACATCGAAATGGATCGGACGTACTGGCCCTTGGCCCCGCTCGGCTTGGCCCGAACCACCGCATCCAGTAGAGCCCCCAGGTTGGCGAGCATCTGGTCGTCGGAGAAGCTGAGCTTCCCAATGGGCACGTGGATGACGGCGGTCTTGTCGACGCGGAACTCCACCCGGCCGGCCTTCACCTCTTTGACCACCTTGCCGATCTCGAAGGAGATGGTCCCGGCCTTCGGGTTGGGCATCAACCCGCGGCGACCGAGGATCTTGCCCAGGCGGCCCACCATGCCCATCATGTCGGGCGTGGCCACCGCCACGTCGAACTCCAGCCAGCCGCCCTCGATCTTCTGAACCAGGTCCTGGCCACCAACGTAGCTGGCGCCGGAGTCCTCGGCCTCCTTGGCCTTCTCACCCTGGGCGAAAGCCAGCACTCGCACCTGCTTGCCGGTACCGGCGGGTAGCACCGCCAGCCCGCGAACCATCTGGTCGGCGTGTCGGGGATCGACACCGGTGCGGATGTGAACTTCGATAGTGGGATCGAACTTGGTGTAGGAGACTTCGCGCAGCAGCCTGATCGCCTCGGCCGGCGTGTACAGCTTGTCGGGATCTACCTTCTTTGCGGCCTCAACGTACCGCTTACCGTGAATGGGCACTATGACCTCCTTGTGGTGCTGGCGGGCCGAAGCCCTCCCACTTACTCGCCAGGCCTAGCTAATGGTGACTCCCATGCTCCTGGCGGTGCCTTCCACCATCTTCATGGCACCTTCCACGTCGATGGCGTTGAGATCCTTCATCTTCAGCTCGGCGATCTCCCGAACCTTGTCTCGCGACAGGGTACCCACCTTGCTGGAGTTGGGCTTCCCGGAGCCCTTGTCGGCGCCGATGGCCTTCTTGATCAGGTCGACCGTCGGCGGGGTCTTGGTAACGAAGGTGAACGACCGGTCCTCGAAGATGGTGATCTCGGCAGGGATCACCATCCCCGCCTGGGCGGCGGTCCGCTCGTTGTACTCCTTGCAGAACGCCATTATGTTGACGCCGTGCTGACCCAGGGCAGGGCCAACGGGGGGCGCAGGAGTGGCCTTACCGGCCGTGATCTGCAACTTTACGATCGCCTTGACCTTCTTAGCCATGAAGCTCTCCTTACACTCACAAACAGGCGACGACCGCAGCCGTCGCCGTCCGTTGCCTTTGAGTCCCTCTTACCCTGCCTAAACTCGAGTGACCTGGAGGAAGTCCAGCTCCACCGGGGTCTCGCGCCCAAAGAAGGACACCAGCACCCGAACCTTCCCCTTCTCCAGGTTGATGTCGTCCACCACGCCGATAAAGTCGGTGAAGGGGCCGTCCACGACCTTCACCCTCTCGCCCCGGGAGAAGCTCACCTTGATCTTGGGCGCCTCGCGCCGCATGGCCTTCAGGATCTGCTTGACCTCCTGATCCAGCAGCGGAGTCGGCTTGCTGCCCGAGCCAACGAACCCGGTCACGCCCGGTGTGTTCCGGACAACGTGCCAGGAGTGGTCGGTCAACAGCATCTGCACCAAGACGTAGCCAGGAAAGACCTTCTTCTGGACCGTCCTGCGCTGTCCGTCCCGGATCTCGATCTCGTCTTCCGTGGGGATTATCACCTGGAAGATCTGTTCCTGAGCACCCATGGACTCGACGCGATGCTCCAGATTCGTCTTTACCTTGTTCTCGTAGCCGGAGTAGGTGTGGATGACGTACCACTTGGCATCCGGATGCGTCGCCGGTGCCTCCTCCTGGATTTCCTTCTCAACGACCTGTGCCTGTGCTTCTTCTTCCATCAAATCGCTCAAGTTATCTGCGCCCTAGCGCAGTATTACGCGAAACATTTCGGTGAAGGTGAGGTCCACCAACCCGAGGAACAGCCCCACGGCAGCGCACACACCGATGACGATAAGAGTCAGGTTGATAGCCTCCTGCCGGGTAGGCCATACCACCTTGCGCAACTCAGAGCGGATCTCTCGGATGAAACCCGAAGCCCGCTCGACCTGACCTCTGCCCTTCTTCATCTCTTGAACTTTTGCGGGCATCGTCCCTCTACTTCGCCTGGACTTGTATTGCCAACGACCCACCAGAGGCAGTTCGGCAGGCCCGGCCGGAATCGAACCGACAACCTGCGGTTTTGGAGACCGCTGCTCTGCCTAATTGAGCTACAGGCCTACGCCCAACGAGCCGCCGTCCCAGCAGCTCCAGTAATGCTGTTTGAGCACTTCGCACTGTGCTGCACCAGCTTCGCCAGATGCTGATTCAGCAGTTCAAGGCGCACGAAAAACCAAAGGCGTGCTATCACGCCCGTTGAATGATACCACAAGCGCCGGGTAGAGTGTCAAGGAACGACCGGGAGACGGAGCGACGGGGAGAAGAGCGTCTGCCGGTCTCCCCGTCGCTCCGTCCCGCCCTACTTCGTCTCTCGATACTCGGTGTGGGCCCGGCAGCGAGGGCAGTACTTCTTCAGCACCAGCCGGTCGGGATCGTTCTTCCGATTCTTCTCGGTGTGGTAGGTCCGCTCCCGGCATTGGGCGCACGAAAGGGTTATCAGGATTCTGTCTGCCTTCTTCGCCATTGTGGCTTACCTACTCGTTGATCTTGGTGACCACGCCGGCTCCCACCGTGCGACCACCCTCCCGGATTGCGAACCGCAACCCCTCTTCCAGCGCGATCGGCTGGATCAGCTCGATCTCCATCCGCACGCTGTCCCCAGGCATCA
>DAHVXI010000044.1:0-37757 GCA_027356795.1 Chloroflexota bacterium
CGACGGGATGGTCAACGTCATCGTTGGGGAGAACGGTGCCGGCAAGTCGACCCTGGTGAAGATCGTGGCCGGCGCCGTCCAGAAGGACGCGGGCACTATAGCCATCGATGGAGAGAGGGTGGACATCAGCGATCCCCACCACGCTCAGCGGTTGGGTATTGCGGTGATCTACCAGGAATTCAGCCTTCTCCCGGAGCTGAGCATCGCCGAGAACATCTTTCTCGGTCGGGAGGCCGTGAGAGCTCTGCCCGGTGTGGTCGACTTCAAGAAGATGCGGGCCTTGACCGACGAGCTTCTCGCCTCTTTAGGTTTGAACGTCCCGTCGACGACCCCGGTGCGGGAGTTGACCAACCCCCAGCGGCAGATGGTTGAGATCGCCAAGGCCCTCTCCCAGGGGGCCAAGATACTGCTGATGGATGAGCCCTCGGCTGTGCTCACCGAGGCCGAGCTGGTCAGCCTTTATCGAGCTATCGACCGTCTGAAGGAGCGAGGGGTTGCCATCGTCTACATCTCTCACCGTCTGGACGACGTGTTCCGGGTTGCCGACCGCATCACCGTTCTGAAAGACGGCCAGCTCGTGGGGAGCATGGAGGCCGGCAAGACCAATCCCGATGCCGTCGTCGCGATGATGGTGGGCAGGGAGATCGACTATGCCCAGACGCCCCGCGACGAATCCGCTGCGCAGAAGACCATCATGGAGGTGCGAGGCTACTCCCGAGGAAACGCCGTCCGACAGGTGAGCTTCCAGCTTCGCACGGGGGAGATCCTCGGCCTGGCGGGGCTGGTAGGGTCGGGCCGCACCGAGCTGGCGCGGCTGATATTCGGGGCCGACCGCAAGGACTCAGGGGAGTTGATCTTCGAGGGGAAGAAGGTGGAGGTGCGCCGGCCCTCGGATGCTATCAGGTTGGGGATAGGGCTGCTGCCCGAGGATCGCAAGACCGAAGGATTGCTGCTGGAGATGTCGGTGAAGTCCAACGTCTGCCTGGCCGGCCAGAGCCATTTCCAGCGCTTCGGCATCCTCAACGGCAGGAGAGAGACGCGCACGGCCGAGCAGTTCGTGAAGAACATGCGGATCCGCACCCCCTCTGTCGACCAGCTGGCGATGTTCTTGAGCGGTGGCACCCAGCAGAAGGTCGTCCTGGCCAAGTGGCTGGCCACCGAGTGCAAGGTGGTGATCCTGGACGAGCCCACTCGGGGGATCGACGTAGGCGCTCGGGCGGAGATCTACCAGATCCTCCGGGATCTGCGAGATCGGGGTTACGCCATAGTGGTCATCTCTTCGGACCTGCCCGAGGTGGTGAGGCTCTGCGACCGCACGCTGGTGATGTACAAGGGGCGGATAGTAAAGGAACTGTCCCGACAGGAGGCCACGGTGGAGACGCTGCTGGCTTACTCGGTTGGGCACTTCGCTCAGGAGGGGAACGGGCATGCAAACGGTCAGCACTGAGGGCGCCACCGCCATTGCCACGGCCCACGAAAGCCGTCGGCAACACGGGGTCGGCAGGATCTTGAGGTCGCAGGAGGCGAGGGTCCTGCTGGGTTTGATCCTGCTGGTGGTGGTGTTCTCCATCGGCACCCCTCACTTCCTGGATCAGCGCAATCTCTTCAACGTGGCAAGGCAGATCACCATGCTAGCCATCGTGGCCTTCGGGATGACGGTGGTGTTGATCGCGGGTGGGATCGACCTGTCGGTGGGATCGGTGATGGCCGTCACCGGGGTGGTGGTGGCGGCGCTGATGAAGCGGTACGACGTGGCCGTTCCCATGGCGGTGCTGCTGGCCATGTTGGTGGGCCTGGGTATCGGCACCATCAACGGCCTGGTATCCAACTACCTGGGCATTCCTGCCTTCATTGCCACCCTGGCGATGATGACCATAGCCCGCGGTCTGGTGCTGCTGTACACCAAGGCGACCCCCATCTACGATTTTCCCCACAGCTTCGACTTCATCGGCCAGGGATACGTGGGCCCGGTTCCCTTCCCGGTGATCATCCTGGCGGTCGTCTTTGCGCTGATGTACCTGATGCTGCGTTACACAGTGCTGGGGCGATATGCATACGCCATCGGTGGCAGCGCCGAGGTTTCCCGCCTCTCGGGCATTAATGTGAAGCTGAACAGCACAGTGCTTTTCGCCATCAGCGGCCTGTGCGCCGGCATGGCGGGGGTTATCCTCGCCTCCAGGATGGGAGCGGGGGAGCCGACTGCGGCGCAAGGTATGGAGCTGGACGCCATCGCCGCGGTGGTGGTGGGCGGGACCTCTCTCTTCGGTGGCAAGGGTACGCTGGTTGGGACCCTGTTGGGTGCCTTCCTCATGGGGGTTCTGGCCAATGGGCTCTCCCTGATGGGGATTGAGCCCTTCATCCAGATGGCGATTTCGGGCGTGATCATTATCCTGGCGGTGACCATCAGCGCGCGGAGGCGTCAATAGGTGTTCGCCTTGACATTGACAGATCCGAAGGAGCTTTAGGGAGAGGAGGGGAGTCGAATGAGGTGGCACCCGATGAAAAGGCTGCTGTTGATCGTTCCCGTATTATCCACAATAATGGTGGCGCCTATGCTCCTGTCGGGCTGCGAGAGCGGTGGCGGGATCGTGTCCCTGACGATCGACCCTCCCGAGGTGGTCATGCAGTCTCGGGGAGAAAACGTCCAGCTCAAGGCTGTCGGCAAGAAGGCGGACGGTTCCCTGGCCACGGACGACGAGATGGATCTCCGTTGGAGCTATAGCGACGGTTCCATCGCCTCGGTGGACAAGTCGGGCCTGCTGCGTGGGGTTCTGCCCGGCGATGCTACCGTAGGCGTCAAGTCGGAGAGATACGGCAAGTCGGCGACGATCAAGGTTCAGGTGAAACCGCCGAAGTTCACGCCCAGCGACATGCAGGCGAAGGTTCAGTCGGTGATCGACGTGCTGAATGGGCTCAGCGTATCCCCCTCCACCGCCGACGACCCGGAGGGGGCAGCGAGTCTTATGAAGGACATCCTTCGCAGCCTGACCGAGTCTCACAAGTACATCGGGCAGGGCACTAACAACACCCTGGCCAGCGTCGAAATGCTGAACGCTGCCAACTACATGGACATGCTGGCCTCCAAGTCCAAGGGGGCCCTGGCGGAGGGGCTGACCGATCAGGCCCAGCTGACCAGGCAGTACCGCGAGGAGTTGTTCGCCTACTGATCTCCGGGCTCTCGTCAGGGACGTCTCGAAGCGAATCGGCTGTGCGGATTCCGACTCTCGCGGGGAGAGAGTCGGAAGGGTGGAGCACGTGGTGAGGAGATTGCCAATTGCAGGGGACCTCGAGTAGCCCGAGGACCGGCGACAACGAACCGGAAGGCATCGACAATAGTGGGGCAAAGACGGAGACCGGAGGACCGAGATACTCTGTTCAGGTCTTGATCGACGCTGCAGCGATTCTCGGCACTTTCGGCCCTCGGAACACCCCTCTCGGAGTGGCCGAGATAAGCAAGTCGGTCGGTGTGGGTCGCAGTAAGGTGCACCGGTTGCTGGACACCCTCCGATTCCTGGGGTTTGTCGAGCAGGACTCGGTGTCGAGGAAGTACCGCTTGGGGTTGCGCACCTTCGAACTGGCGGCGGCGGCGGCGAGCCGGTTCGACCTCGGGCCTGCAGCTCGCCAGGCCCTGCAGGAGTTGGTGTGGGCCACGGGCGAGACGGTGAACGTGGGAGTGCTTCAAGGGGCAGATGTGCTGTATGTGGACAGCGTTCGAGGGTTTGGCCCTCTGCGGCTGGAGGTGGAACTGGGCAGCCGTGCTCCGGCCAACGCCACCGCCATGGGCAAGGCCATCATGGCCTTTGAGAGCTCGGGGCGGGTCAGCCGTATCCTCTCTCGGCCGCTGACTGCCCTGACACCCAACTCTATTACGGATCCTGTTCGGCTCCAGGAGGAACTGAGCCGGATCAGAGAGTTGGGCTACTCCCTGGACGATGAGGAGAGCTTTCCTGGCATCCGCTGTATAGCCGTGCCGCTTCTCAGCTACTCCGGGCTACCCATCGCTGCCATCGCCATATCGGGCCCCTCGGGTCGTCTGCCGATGTCGCGATTGCTCAGTCTGGTAGAGCCTCTCAAGCAGACTGCGGAGCGTATCTCCATCGCCAAGGACTAGCGGGCCTTCTGTGTTTGGGGATCGCGGAGGGCAGCCGGCTGTCTCCTCACGTGTCCCTTCCCGCATCTGTTGCCGCTGCTTGGGCCGATTCGGTATAATTTGATGTAACGACGGGCCCATAGCTCAGCGGCAGAGCGGCCGGCTCATAACCGGTTGGTCCCTGGTTCGAATCCGGGTGGGCCCACTTGAGTACTGCCTCAGATCAACAGGATTGGTCTGAGGTTGTCTTTTCTCTCTTATCTCTACACTCTGCTATCCGTTATAGTTCTCCGCCGGCAGTGGGCTATCGATTTCCGGGGGTGTCCAATTGGGTAAGAGCAGAAAGCGAGTGGATGGGTTGGCGGGCCGGGAGACGCGCCCGAACCGGGGGCGGCAGCAGGATGCGAGGACCTCTGGTGGGGTCAGCCTCGCGGGGGTGGCAGCCGACAAGGTGAGTCGCCTGGTTTACTCCGCTGCCTGGAGCGCTCTCGCCCTGATCGCGATGGTCGCGGTGATGACCATGCCCAGGTACTGAGCACGGCTCCTTGCCCCCCTGGCCCCGACCTTGCATCATCCAAGTGGTCGGGCTGTCACGGCTGCATCCCACGCTACCCCCGACGGAACCTTGCCTGGGTATGGCCAGGATGCTACAATCGTTTCTCAGTGTAAGGGAAAGCAGACCAATTCCATGCATGACCGAAGATCGACGTAGGATCGCCGGCCTCAGGCCGGCGGTTTTGTCGTCAGGCACTTGACCATGCCGGATGTCGAAGAAGAGGAATGACTTCAAACCTACTCTGCCCGGCCCCTGTGATCCGGGTCTACGATAACCCCTCGGCCTTCCGACTCCTGGAGGAGGACTGGAAGGCGCTGTTCCAGCAGCACGGCGGCTGGAACGTATTCCTTAGCTGGCAATGGTTCCACCATTGGTGGAACGCCTTCGCTTCCGATAAGGAGCTGCAGATCCTCGTGCTGAGCAGCGAGGACCGACTGGTGGGGGTCGCCCCCATGATGGTGGAGACCGGCGAGTCCGGTGTCCGCCAACTGGCTCTGATCGGCAGCGACCGCACCACCGACTACGGCGACGTCCTGGTGGACCCGGAGTACCAGGAGGCTCTTTGTGAGGCCCTGGCGGGGTTCCTCCAGGAGGGATTAGGCCACCGGTGGGGGCGGGTCGAGATGCGGAGCTTGCCGGCTGGGTCGCCGCTCCTCGCGGGTTTCCGGGGGATGGCTCAGCGGCGCGGGATGGAGAGCTTCGCTCGCATCAACAACACTTGCCCAACCGCACGGCTGGCGTCCAGTTGGGACGAGTACCTGGCTACACTGGGCAAGACCCACCGGCACGAGCTGAGGCGCAAGATCCGCCGCTCCCAGGCAGCAGGCGCTCAGACCTTCCAGCACCTGACGGCGCCCGAGGAGGTGGCCGCCAGCCTGGAGAGCTTCTTCCGGCTCCATCGGGCTTCCCGCCCGGATAAGGCGGCCTTCCTGGACGGCACCACCGCCTCCTTCTTTCGCAGCGTCAGCGATGCCTTCGCCCGAGAGGGTTGGATGCGGCTGAACCTGATGCAGATCGATGGTCGAGACGTGGCGGCCTGCATGGCCTTCTCGCGGCAGGACAGGATACTGCTGTACAACTCCGGCCTGGATCCCGACTATCGGGTCCACTCCGTGGGGATCGCCCTCCATGCCGCAGACGTTCAGCAGGCCATCGGCCTGGGCAAGGTGTGGTACGACTTCCTGCGGGGCAACGAGCCCTACAAGTACGATTTCGGGGCGAAGGATAGCCCCATCTACACCCTCACCCTCCTGCCGGCGAGGTCCGGCGAGGAAGAGGAGGAATCCGACCGAGGATAGCGATGCTGCGGGTCGCCATGATCAGCGTGCACACCTGCCCCCTGGCCCGACTGGGGAGTCGGGAGACCGGGGGCATGAACGTGTACGTTCGGGAGTTGAGCCGCCACCTGGGAAGCCGGGGCGTGGCGGTGGACGTCTTCACTCGCCGGCAGGAGCGTGACGTTCAGGAGGCCGTGGAGTTCGGCGAGAACGCCCGGGTCATCCACCTGGATGCCGGACCCCCCAGGACCATAGACAAGTACGAAGTGCTGCACTACCTGCCCCAGTTCGCGGAGGGTGTGTGGGACTTCCAGCGGCGCACCGGTTGGAGCTACCACCTCCTCCACAGCCATTACTGGCTATCCGGCCCCGTGGCCACCGCCCTCGCCGCCGAATGGCAGGTCCCCCTGGTAGTAATGTTCCATACCCTCGGCCAGCTGAAGAACCGGGTCTCCCGCAACGGCAGCGAGCGTGAGAACGCCGAGCGCATAGAGATCGAGCGGCTCTCCATGCTGGCCGCGGACCGGGTTGTGGCGGCCAGCCCCACCGACATGGAGCAGATGGTGGATTTCTACGGTGCACTTAGCTCCCGCATCCGGGTGGTGCCGGGGGGCGTCGATACGGCCACCTTCCACCCCTTCCCGACCGACGTCGCGAGGGCCCTGCTGGGGCTTGGGCCTGGGAAGCTGGTGCTCTTCGTGGGGCGGATTCAGCAGCTGAAGGGGATCGACCTGCTGCTCCGCGCCTTCGCTCGATTGGTGTCCGACTGGTCTGGAGAGGATAGCCCCCGTCTCATGGTAGTGGGAGGTCGCAACCCGACGGACGAGGCCGATCCCGAGGCGGTGGAGATGGAGCGTCTGAGGATCCTGGCGTGCGACCTGGGGGTGCAGGATCGGGTTACCTTCCAGAGGGCGGTGCCCCACTCCATGCTGCCCACATATTACTCGGCTGCCGACGTGGTGGTGGTCCCGTCGCTCTATGAGTCCTTCGGACTGGTGGCGCTGGAGGCCATGGCCTGCGGCGCGCCGGTTGTGGCCTCTCGGGTTGGCGGCCTTCAGTGGACGGTCCAGGATGGCAGGTCCGGCTTCCTGGTGCGGCGGAGGGAGCCGGGGCAGTTCGCGGCTGCCATGCGGCTCGTTCTCCAGGACGAGGCTCTTCGATCTTCCCTCTCGAGGGAGGCTATTGAGGTGGCCCAGGGCTTCTCCTGGGCCTCGGCGGCGGACCGAACCCTCCAGTTGTATGGTGAACTGGCGCCCGCCCATGCCGGCTGCCTGGCGGCGTGTGGTGAGCAATCGTGCTAACCGCAGAGACACAGAGATCACGGGGATTGTTGGGCAGCTCTGTCGAATCCTGTGTTCTCAGTGTCTCCGTGGTTCATCTGTTTCGCAGTAGAGGTTGATCGTGGAGATAGGACAGGTCGACAAACCGAAGAAGGTACTGGTGGTGGGAGCCCACCCCGACGATACCGAGTTCGCCTGCGGCGGGACCATCCTACGATGGACGCAGCAGGGGTGCGAGGTGCACTACCTGGTGTGCACCAACGGGGACAAGGGGACCAAGGATCTGGAGATGACAGGGGAGCGACTAACCCCCATCCGGCAGAGGGAGCAGCGGGAGGCCGCCCGTCGGCTGGGAGTCGCCGACGTCCTCTATCTGGGGGAGGCCGATGGGGAGTTCCCTCCGACCCTGGCCAACCGTGAGAAGATCACCCGGGTGATCCGTGAATTGCGGCCCGACGTGCTGATGGTCCACGATCCCTGGCGCCGCTACCAGCTGCACCCGGACCACCGAAACGTGGGGATCTGCACCCTGGACGCCATGGTGGCCGCCCGGGATCACCTCTACTTCCCCCATCTGTACCAGGAGAGGCTGATGCCCCACACGGTGCCCGAGATCCTGCTGTTCGGTACCGGCGATGCCACGGCCTGGGTGGACACCTCCACCACAATCGAGGGGAAGCTGCATGCGCTGCGGGCCCACGAGACCCAGGTGGCTCGGATTACCGACCTCAAGGAGCGGATCTACGAGTGGGCCCGACGGGTCGGGCAGGCCCACGGCCTGGAGCTGGCTGAGGAGTTTCACCGCATCGAGCAAAGATAGCCGGCAGTGTAGCACGTGATCCGGTAGAGACGCGACATGTCGCGTCTCTACGTGGCCGGGCGACGGTCAGTTCGCATGGGGGCGAGAATGGACACCGACAGTATCGGTCTCCTCTTGGGGGAGATGGTCCCGAGCTCCCTGGCGGAGAGCTGGGATAACCCCGGCTGGCAAGTGCGGATCCCCGGGCAGGCGGTGTCGGGGATCCTGCTGACCATGGACGTTGCCCACGGGGTGGTGGATGAAGCCGCCAGGCTGGGGTGCAACCTGATCTTCGCCCACCATCCCCTCCTCTTCAAGCCCATCAAGACCCTGGACTTGGGCAACCCCCTCGGCGCGCTGGTTGGCCAGCTGGTTCGACGTGGGATCTCCGTGTGGGCCGCTCACACCAACCTGGACGTGGTGCCCTGGGGCACCAGCTTCGCCCTGGCCGAGGCCCTCGGGCTCTCCGAGATCCGGCTGCTGTCCAGGGTGGAGCGACCCGAGTACAAGCTTGTGGTGTACGTCCCACCCAGCCACGCCGAGGCCGTGAAGGACGCCATGGCCGAGGCCGGGGCCGGCCGGATCGGCAACTACAGCCACTGTTTCTGGCAGGTGCTGGGGACCGGCCAGTTCCGCCCGGAGCAGGGGGCGGTCCCCTACCAGGGGAGTGTGGGCGAGGAAGAGCGGGTGGAGGAGTTCCGGGTCGAGGGTGTGGCGCCACAGTCCAGCCTGGCAACCGTGCTGGAAGCCATGCGGAGGGCCCACCCCTACGAGGAGATTGTCTACGACCTGCTGCCCCTGGCCAACAGCGTGACCCCCTTCGGCTTCGGCGCCGTCGGATCCCTGGCATCCCCCAGGTCCACCGCCCAGATCGCGAGGGATGCCACCGCCAGGCTCTCCAGCGCCCTCTGTCAGGTGGCAGGCGATCCCAAACGGACCCACCGGCGGGTGGCCGTGGTGGGGGGAAGCGGGACCTCCTTCCTGGGCGATGTGCTGAAAAGCGGGGCCACCCTTTTCATAACGGCCGATGTGCGGTACCATGATGCCCAGGAGGCCGTTGCCCGAGGCCTCGATTTGGTGATCCTGGATCACTTCGCCACGGAGCGTCCCGTGCTGGAAGCCGTCCAGCAGCGGTTGGGGCAAAAGCTCCCGGACGTGCCGGTGCGGATCTCGACCACCCCATCAACTCCTTATGTGAGTGTCAAACCGTGAAGAAGACCGAACTGTTGCGGGAGCTGCAGGATCTGGACAGCGCCCTGGACCGCGCCCGGGAGAGCCTGGAGGAGAAGGCGGCCCGTTGCGGCGACGACAGCGAACTGGTCCCCTTTCGGGAGGCCCTGGAGTCGGCTCGCCGGCAGCTTCACACGCTGCAGGTGAAGGGGAAGGAGCTGGATCACCAACTGGAGACGGAAACCGTCAAGCGGAAGGCCGAGGAGAAGAAGCTGTACGGTGGCAGCGTGAAGAGCCCCAAGGAGCTGGCAAGCCTGGCCCGCGAGGTGGAGCTGCAGAAGGAGCAGATCGGCGAGCTGGAGACCCAGGCGTTGCTGAACATGGACGCCCTGGAGGGCGCTTCGGCTGCCCAGCAGGGTGCCCAGCGATCGCTCGCCGAGAAAGAGCAGGCCTGGAAGGCCGAGCAGGCCACCCTGGAGGCGGAATGCGCCAGCCTCAACGCTGAGGTGGAGCGGCTCGCCGCTGCCCGGAATCGAGTGGCTGGCCAGATCGACCCGGCGACGCTCCGGAATTACGACATGATCCGGCGCACCCGGGGCGGGCTGGCGGTTGTGCCTATCGAGCAGCGCGCCTGCAAGGGCTGTCGCATCAGCCTCTCTTCTTCCGAGGTTCAGAGAGCCCGGACCAGCCCCGAGCCGATCAGCTGCCAGAGCTGCGGCCGGATCCTCTACCTGCCGTAACCAGCCGCTGGCCTCAATAGCGTAGGGCGGGGCCCTGTGCCCCGCCGCCCGGCGGGCAATGGTGAGGCCGGCGGCAGGGCAGAGCGCCCTGCCCTACGTCTTGGAGAGAGCGCTAACGCTCCTCCCTCAGATTCCCCCAGAGTTCCACTCGGTTCCACAGAGTTCCCTCATTCCCCCTTCACGGCACGGGATCTGCTTCCCACCTCCGGAAAGACCGACCTCTCATTTCGGCGAAAAGGGCAATCTTTCGGAATTCATCTAGAAAGTGGCTCGGAATCCCTTGAAAAGGTGGGGAACGACAGCTACAATGTGCCCCGCTGTGGAAAAAAGTGGGGATAAGTGGGAGAAAGTGGGGATAACCCCCCGATCCCCCGGCCCCAGACTCCGGAGCGGTGCTTGTTCCTCGGTGTTTTTCAGCACACTATCGACGATAAGGGGCGACTTGCGATTCCCGCCAAGTTTCGCCCTTCCGTGGCTGATGGGTTCGTTATGACCTTCGGCCTCGATAGGTGCTTGTACGTCTGGACCGCGGACGAGTGGTCGCAGCTGGCGGAGAAGCTGGCGAAGCTGCCCATGATGAACCCTGATGCCCGCAGGGTGGCAAGGCACTTCTTCGCCGGAGCCACGGAGACCACATTGGACAAACTCGGCCGGGCGGTGATCCCGCAGATCCTGCGGGACTACGCGGGGCTGAAGGGCGAGGTGGTGGTGGCGGGGATGCCCAACCGCCTCGAGATCTGGGGTCAGGATATCTGGAATGAAGAGCGCTCTATGGTGGCTGAGAACAGCTCCATCTTCGCGGAACACCTCGCTGCCGCCGGCATCAATATCTAGGGTGACGACACCCCTTAGCGCGGAATCTGGATGACCGGCGAAGCCTTCCATATCCCAGTTCTTTATCGCGAGACTCTCGAAGCCCTGCAGCCCAGGGACGGGGCTTCGTACGTGGATTGCACCACGGGTGCGGGTGGCCACGCCGAGGGTCTACTGGAGGCGGCCGGGCCCAGGGCTCGGCTGCTGGGTCTGGACGCGGACCCGGATGCCCTGGCGATCGCCCGCCAAAGGCTCGCCCGTTTCGGCGACCGGGTGAGTCTGGTCAACGTCAACTTTCGGGCACTGGCCGAGACGGCCAGGGAAAACGGCTTTGTGCCAGCCGATGGGGTTCTCTTCGATCTGGGGCTGTCCTCCATGCAGTTGGAGAGATCCCTCAGGGGGTTCTCCTTCCAAAGGGATGAGCCGCTGGACATGCGGTTCGGCCCAAGACAAACGCTCACGGCGGCGGACATCGTCAACGGCGCGAGCGAGTTGGAGTTGAGAAGGATGCTATACGAGTACGGTGAAGAGAGCTATGCGGCCGCCATCACCCGAGCCATCGTGCGGCGGCGGGCCATCAAGAGAATCGAGACCACCAAGGAGTTGGCGGAGGTCGTAGTGGGGGTCATGGGGCCTCGCCGCGGGGGCAGGCATTCGGCGACCAAGACCTTCCAGGCGCTCAGGATCGCGGTGAACGAGGAACTACGGAGTCTCAGAGAGGCCCTGCCCCAGGCGCTGGAGATCCTGGCCAAGGGAGGGAGGCTGGCGGTGATCTCCTTCCACTCCCTGGAGGACAGGATCGTGAAGGAGTTCATGCGGCAGGAGGCCTCCCAGTGCATCTGCCCGCCGGGGTTTCCGGTCTGCGTCTGCGGTAAGCAGCCCACCCTGAGGCTGGTTTCCAAGAAGCCGATCGCCCCCGGGCCAGAGGAAGTAGAGCGCAACCCTCGGGCTCGCAGCGCCAAGCTGCGGGTAGCCGAGAAGATAGTGTAGCGGGTCGGAGGCAGGAAGTTGGCGCTGGCAGATGTATCGTCCCAACCCATGGCTTTACCACGCCGGGCAAGGCGGGAGCCCACCCGGCTTCATACCCCCCACTTCATTGCCTGGCTACCCCTGGCCAGCGTCCTGATCGGCATCGCCAGTCTCTTCTACCTGACCCAAACCAGCGAGGTGGCAACGACCGGATACAGCATTCAGGAGTTGCAGGTGGAGGAGAGCAACTGGAAGCTGCGGAACGAGCAGCTTTCCCTGGAATTGGCCAAGGCCAGGTCGCTGGCGGCCGTGGAGGCGGAGGCCACCAAGAGACTGTTGATGGTGCCTGCCAAGGACGTGGTCTACCTTCAGCCCCAGCCGGTCGACGCCTCCCGCCGGCCGGCGCCGGCAAGCCGCGGCGATGCACGGGTCGTCCCTGCCCTGGAGAAAGCTACCGTCGCTCCCGGCAAGGGCCTGATGGATGCCCTGCGAGATACCATTTCTGGCGTTCTGGCCCCGCGCTCCTTGCGCAAGCCTTAGGAAAGAATGGTAGGTGAAGTTCGAGACCAGCGATGGCGTCTGATGACGCTCTGCGTGCTGTTCGCAGGGTGCGCTGCCTTGCTGTTCTATCGAACCTACTCCTATCAGGTGGTGCAGTACCAGCGCTTCCGGGATCTGGCCAGCGAGGAGCACCGGCTCAAGAAGGAGATCGTCGCGCGCCGGGGCGATATCCTGGATCGCAACGGGAACCCGCTGGCCATCAGCGTCATGTACCAGAGCGTCTACGCCTATCCCCCGGCCGTCAAGGACCCATCCTCGGTGGCCTCCACCCTCTCTCGTTTGGTCGGCGACCCGCCCGAGGCGATCCTGTCCAAGCTGCAGTCCAGTTCCAACGCTGCCGTCTTGATCAAGAGGAAGCTACCGGCAGACGTTAGCACCAAAATTGCCAACCTCGACCTGCCCGGGGTCTTCCTGCAGAGCGAGCCCTTCCGAGGCTATCCCGAGGGCAGCATAGCGGCTCAACTGCTCGGCTTCGTGGGGAAGGATTTCAAGGGGCTGGCCAGCCTCGAGCTCAGCATGGACAAGGAGCTGGGGGGCGAGCCGGGGCTGCTGGACGCCGAGCGGGACACCGTCGGTGGGGAGATAGCCATCGGTCGGAGGGATCTGGTTCCCCCCACGGATGGCTCCGACGCCATCCTAACCATCGATCGCTACATCCAGAGGATGGTGGAGCGAGAGCTGGCGACCGCCGTGAAGGATTACAAGGGACGGGGCGGGTTCATCATCGTGATGGACCCCAAGACCGGCGGGATCCTGGCCATGGCCAGCAATCCCACCTACGACCTGACGGCCGAAGAGGTCTACGATCCGAGCCACCAGGAGCTGTACAAGCCCACGGCCGTGACCGATATCTACGAGCCCGGATCGGTGATGAAGATAGTCACCATGTCGGCAGGCATCGAGGAGAAGCTCATAACCCCCGACACCGCCATCACGGACAGGGGTTCGGTACTCATCGATGGGGTGAGAATCCACAACTGGGACTTCCAGGGGCCCGGCAGGGAAACGATGACCCAGGTTCTGATAAACTCGGCCAACGTGGGCGCCGCCTACGTGTCCAACCTGCTGGGGCCGGACAGGTTCTACCGATACGTAGATGCCTTTGGCTTTGGCAAGCCCACCGGCATCGACCTGCCCGGAGAGGCGTCGGGAAAGTACAGGACCCCCAAGGATCCCGCCTGGACCAAGTCAGACCTGGCCACCAACTCCTTCGGCCAGGGCATCGCCGTCACCGCGATCCAGATGATCTCGGCGGTCTCCACTATAGCCAACGACGGCGTGCTGATGAAGCCGATGGTGGTGAAGGCCTTCCGGCAGGGGGATTCCGTCCGCGAGATGCCACCGGTGCAGGTGAGGCGGGTGATATCATCTCAAACGGCGAAAGCCCTGACCGGCATGATGGTGCACGTGGTCGAGGACAATTCCCTCAAGCTCTCCGTGGTCCCTGGCTACAAGATCGCCGGCAAGACCGGCACCGCGGACCTCCCCACGGCGACCGGCTACACCTCCGGCGCGACCTACGCCTCCCAGGTGGGCTTTGCGCCGGTGGAGGACCCGAAGTTCGCCCTGCTGGTTCGGATCGACGATCCGGAGAAGAAGTATGGGGGCCAGGTGGCCTCGCCCGTGTTCAAGAAGATTGCGGAGCAACTGTTCGCTTACATGAAGATCCCGCCCTCGGAGCCGGCCAAGGTGAAAGCCTCCGCCGGACGGTAGGGCGTTGGGCACACAAGGGGACTACTCAAGAGCCATGTTGACCATTCAGGAAGTTGCGAAGGCAGTGGGAGGGTCGGTCGTAGGGGAGCCGGCAGGGGAGCAGACCCTCACGTCGGTTGCGGTAGACTCCCGCCAGGTGACCCCGGGGGCGCTCTTCGTGGCCCTCAGGGGCCAGAAGCACGACGGCCACGATTTCGTGCTGGACGCCTTCGTCAAGGGCGCCAGGGCGGCCCTGGTGGAGAGGCTGCCGGCTGAGGCGGCGGCCCCAGCCGCTACCGGATCCCTTCCCTTGATCCAGGTGAGCGATACCATGGCGGCGCTGCAGACCCTGGCCCGCTACTGGCGGCAGCAGCTGGGGCTGTCGGTGATAGGGGTGACGGGCAGCGTGGGCAAGACCACCACCAAAGAGGTGGTGGCAGGGCTGCTGGCTCACCGTTTCCAGGTGATGAAGAGCGAGGGGAACCTGAATACCGAGGTTGGGCTTCCCCTGACCGTGCTGAAGGCTACACCGCGCCACCAGCTGCTCGTTCTGGAGATGGGGATGTACGCCGTGGGGGAGATCCGGGCCCTGGCGCGGATCGCCAAACCGGACGTGGGGATCGTGACCAACGTGGGGCCCACCCATCTGGAGCGGCTGGGCACCGTCGAGAGGATCGCCGAGGCCAAGGGCGAGCTTGTGGAGGAGTTGCCCGAGCAGGGGCTCGCCGTGCTGAACTTCGACGACCAGCGGGTGAAGGCCATGGCCTCCAGAACGCCGGCGAAGGTCGCATACTTCGGGCTGGATCCCCAGTCCGACTTCTGGGCCGACGCCGTTCAGAGTCGGGGCCTTCGGGGGATCGAGTTCGACCTGCGACATCGTAGGAGTGCAGAGCCCGGAGCGCTCAGTCCGGATGCAGGTTCCCCCGTGCTTCGCCCCGTGCACTCCGATCCTGACGATGAATGGGTTCACGTGCGGATGCCCCTGTTAGGGCTCCACAGCGTGCACGCCGCCCTGGCGGCCGCGGCGGTGGGCCACCACCTGGGGATGTCGCTGGAGGAGATAGCCGAGGGTCTCCACGAGGTGTCGCCTTCCCTCAGGCTGATCGTTGAGGCGGGGCTGAACGGCTCCACCGTGATCGACGACAGCTACAACGCCAACCCAGCCTCCACCCTGGCGGCTTTGAACCTGCTGGCCGAGCTGGAGGGTCGCAAGGTGGCCGTGCTGGGCGACATGCTTGAGTTGGGATCCTTCTCGGAGGAGGGGCATCAGATGGTTGGCAGGCGAGCCGCGGACGTGGCCGACCTGCTGATCGGGGTCGGCTCCTTGGGGGCCGTCATCGGACGGGAGGCCCTTGCCAGCGGCAAGAGCCCTGAGACGGTGGTTCTGGCGAAGACCAACGAGGAAGCCATCCAGCAGCTGAAGGCCCTTCTTCGCCCTGGGGACTGCGTCCTGGTGAAGGGCTCCCGGGGCATGCGGATGGAGCAGATTGTAGAGGCGATTCGATGTCCTACTCCCTGACCGTAGGGACTCTCACTTTTCTGATCGCCGTCATATGGGGTGGCCCCCTAATCCAGTACCTGAGGCGCCACCGCATCGGCAAGCAGATTCGGGTGGAGGGACCCAGCTCCCACATCGTGAAGACCGGAACCCCTACCATGGGTGGCATCTTGATCGTCGTGTCGGTGGTGGCGGTCACCGTGGTGGCCAACGTGGTGGGCAGGTACTCCATCCTGCTGCCCCTCGCGGTAGTGGCCGGCTGCGCGGCCGTCGGCGGCGTGGACGACATGATGAACCTCGTGGGCGGCACTCGCACAGGGCTCTCGGTGCGGGCCAAGTTCATCCTGCTGGGGGCCATCGGCCTGGTGGCCGGGTTGGTGCTCTACCGGTTCCTCGGCATGGATACCCTCTACTTCCCCAGGTTGGGGGAGTTCAAGGTGGGCATCTGGTTCGCTGTGGTGGCAGCCATAGCGGTGGCCGGCACGGCTCACGCGGTAAACCTGACGGACGGGCTGGACGGACTGGCCGGAGGGACGGTGGCCATCGCCTTCGCCTGCTACGGCATCATCGCCTACCTGCAGCATCAGGCCTACCTGGTGACCTTCTCCTTCACCGTGGTGGGCGCGACCCTGGCTTTCCTGTGGTACAACGCCCATCCGGCCCAGGTCTTCATGGGAGACATCGGATCGCTGACCCTGGGGGCGACTCTGGCTGTGGTGGCGCTGATGACCGGCCACGTGCTGCTGCTCCCCATCATCGGGGCGATCTTCGTGGTGGAGGCCCTGTCGGTCATGGCCCAGGTGGGCTACTTCAAGCTGACCCACGGGAAGAGACTATTCAAGATGACTCCCATCCACCACCATTTCGAGTTGCTAGGGTGGTCGGAGACCCAGGTAACCCAGCGTTTCTGGTTGATCGCCATGTTGCTGGGCATGGTGGGCATAGCGCTGGCCTTGATCTAGAGATCGAATCCAACAGGGAACGTCCCATGACAGCTGCAGAGATAGCCCGAGAGAGGTTTGCCGGCAAGAGGATCACCGTGGTGGGGCTTGCCCGCGAGGGTGTCTCCCTGGTGCGATTCCTGGCGGGGGCGGGGGCGCAGGTTACCGCCAACGATCGTGCCTCCGCCTCCGGCCTGGCCTCCACATTGGCTTCCCTGGAGGATCTGCCAGTCCGCTTCGTTCTGGGGGAACACCCTTCAGAGCTGTTCCTGGGGTCGGACTACGTCTTTGTCAGCCCGGGCGTTTCCCTTCAGATGGCTCCATTGGTGAAGGCTCGAGAGCAGGGCGTTCCCCTCACCAGCGAGACACAGCTCTTCTTCGAGCTGTGCCGAGGCCGGCTGGTGGGGATCACCGGCAGCAGCGGGAAGACCACCACCACCACGTTGGTGGGCGACATGTTGCGGGCGGCCGGGCTTCCGGTCCACGTGGGCGGGAACATCGGCGTGCCCCTGCTGGAGAGGCTGGACCAGATCGCTCCCGAGGACTGGGTGGTGCTGGAGATGAGCAGCTTCCAACTGGAGAGGCTGCCCTACAGTCCCTCCATCGCGGCGATCCTGAACGTAACGCCCAATCACCTGGACCGCCATGGAGACATGGAGAGCTACGTTGCCGCCAAGGCGAACATCCTGCGCCACCAGCGGCCCGGAGACCGGGCCATCCTGAGCGCCGACGATCGGGTGACGGCCGGCCTGCGGACCGTCGAGCCTCCCCTCTGGTTCAGCCTGGAGCGGCCCGTGGAGGGGAGCTATCTGGAAGGGGATCGGATCCTGCTGCGCCGCGGGACCTCCGTGGAAACGGTGTGTCGGGTGGGAGAGGTGCGGCTGCGAGGCAGGCACAACCTGTCCAACGTCGTGGCTGCCACGGCCGTGGCGTCGGCCACGGGGGTGCCCCCCGAGGCCATGCGAGTGGCCATCTCCGGCTTCCGGGGGGTCCCTCACCGGTTGGAGGTGGTGGCGGAGCTGGGGGGCGTCACCTTCTGCAACGACTCCATCGCCACCGCCCCCGAGCGGTCCATGGCAAGCCTTCGCTCCTTCGAAGAGCCCATCGTCCTCATAGCGGGAGGGCGGGACAAGCACCTGCCCATGGAGGATTGGGGGGAGATGATCCGCCGGCGGGTCAAGGCGCTGGTGCTGTTGGGCGAGGCCGGTGACCTCATCGAAAACGCGGTGCTGCAGGCCCCGGGACCGGTCGCACCGCCCATCTTCAGGGCGGGTTCCATGGAGGAGGCGGTGGAATTGGCGAGACGGGCCGCTTCCGCCGGGGACGTCGTCCTGCTGGCGCCGGGCGGCACCAGCTTCGACATGTTCAAGGACTTCGAGGAACGTGGGGAGCGCTTCCGGGAATGCGTTCGAAGGCTGGCCAACCCAGCCTGAGGGGAAGGGGAATCGATGAGCGCCAGGGCTCATCCCAGGCCGACACCCGATATCCCGCTGCTGCTGGTCACCATCGTATTGCTGGTGCTGGGGGTGGAGATGGTCTACAGCGCCAGCTTCGTGGTGGCCCAGTCCGAGTTCGGCGACGCCACCTACTTCCTCAGCAAGCAGGTTGTGTGGGCCCTGGTGGGCGCTGCCTTCATGGTGGCGGCCGCGCTGGTGGATTACCACCGGCTGGAGCGGCTGTCGGTCCCCTTGATGGTGATCACGGTGGGGGCCATGGTGCTGGTGCTGATACCCGGGATAGGCGTGGGCAACTACGGGGCAACCCGCTGGATCAGGTTGGGTCCCCTACCCCTGCCGCCCATACAGCCGAGCGAGTTCGCCAAGCTGGCGCTGATCGTGTACATGTCGGCCTGGTTGGCCCGCAAGGGGAAGAGGGTGCGGGAGCTCACCTACGGGTTCGTGCCCTTCGCCCTGCTGCTGATCGTGGTGACGGCGCTGATCATGGCCCAACCCGACATGGGCACCTCCTTCGTGGTGGTGGCCACCGCGGCCTGCCTGTTCTTCGTGGCGGGTGCGAACCTGCTCCACTTCTTCGTGGCGGGTGCCGGCGGGGTAGTGGGTTTCGCCTACCTGATCGTCCACTCCGGCTACCGGCACGATCGCCTTCAGGCCTTCCTGAACCCCTGGGCCGATCCGAAGGATACGGGATGGCACACCATCCAGACGTTGATAGCCCTCGGTTCGGGGGGGCTCACCGGACTGGGGTTGGGGGCCAGCCGGCAGAAGTTCTACTACGTGCCAAACGCCCACACCGACGCCATTTTCGCCATCATCGGCGAAGAGCTGGGGCTGATAGGATCGGCCGCCGTCATAGTGCTGTTTGCCGTCCTGGCCTGGAGGGGGTTCCGCATCGCCTTCAGGGCTCCGGACCGCTTTGGGAGGCTGCTGGCCACGGGCGTCACCTGCATGATCCTGGTGCAGGCCGTTACCAACATCGCCGTGGTGACCAACACGATCCCTTACACCGGCATCACCCTACCCTTCATCAGCTTCGGTGGTTCCTCTCTCCTGGTGTGCATGGCGGGGGTAGGGTTGCTCCTGGGAGTATCCCGACACGACCGCGCCATCCCCACCACCGGGGGGGAGCGACGGGAAACCGTGGTCAAGATGTTTCAGCGGAAGCCCTCTCGCCCGCGTCTCGCTGCTTCCGGCGCGAATCTCGCGCCCAAGAGGAGTAGCCGTTCTCGTCGGGGGATCTGACCTATGACTGTGAGCCAGCCAACTCGAGATTCAAGACTGCTAGCCGGCGCCAAGACGGTGCACTTTGTGGGGATCGGGGGCATCGGGATGAGCGCCATGGCGGAGCTGCTGGTCGGCCGTGGCAAGCGGGTGACCGGGTCCGACGTGAAGTCCTCCTCGATCGTCGAACGGCTTGAGGGGATGGGGATCCGCGTCAACGTGGGCCATGCAGGGGAGTCGGTGATCGGTGCGCAGCTGGTGGTGGCCACCGCCGCGGCGAGATCCGATAACCCCGAGCTGCTGGAGGCGCAGCGCCGAGGCATACCAGTGGTGAAGCGGGCCGAGCTGCTGGGCTGGCTGATGGGCGACAGCTACGGCTTGGCGGTGGCCGGAACCCACGGGAAGACCACCACCACCGGCATGCTGGCCTTCCTCCTTCATAGAGCAGGACTGGACCCCACAGCTTTGATCGGGGGGGAGCCCCTGGACTTCTCGAGCCACGGGCTGCTGGGCCGGAGCCCCTACCTGGTGGCCGAGGCCGACGAGTTCGACCGCTCCTTCCTGCAGCTTTGGCCCAAGGTGGCGATCATCACCAGCGTCGAGGCCGACCACCTGGACTGCTACGCGGACCTGGAGGAGATCGCCCGCACGTTCGCCGAGTTCGCGGGCCGGGTGCCGCAAGATGGGCTGCTGGTGACCTACGCCGACGATCCCATCTTGCAGCAGATGCGGCCGGCGGTTCCCCGCCAGAGCTACGGGTTCGCCCCCGAGGCGGACTGGCGGATAGTGGAGATCGCGCCGGTGGCACCATTTGGCACCCGTTTCACCTTCGAGACGCCGTCGGGCACGCGGCAGCAGTGCACCCTGCTGCTGTCGGGGCAGCACTACGCCCTCAATGCCCTGGCGGCCATCGTGGCCGCGGCGCACGTTGGTGTGGATCCCGCCGCGGCCGCCGGTCTCATCGCTTCCTTCCGGGGCACCCGCCGGCGTTTCGAGCTGGTGGGCGAGGCCGCTGGGGTGACGCTGCTGGACGACTACGCCCACCATCCGACGGCGGTGCGGGCCACCCTGCGGGCGGCTCGGGAGCGGCACCAGGGGCGCCTCTGGTGCGTCTTCCAGCCCCACACCGTCAACCGGACGGAGAAGTTGCTGGGGGAGTTCGCCGGGGCCTTCGCCGATGCCGACAGGGTGTTGGTGCTTCCCATCTACCACCCCGCCGGGCGGGAGGAGAGGGAGGCGGTGAGCAGCCGGGACCTGGTGGCCCGGATGCGCCACCCCGGCGTGCAGTTGGTGGGCGGCCTGGCCGAGGCGGCGGCGATCCTGGAAGCCGAGGCCGCCCAGGGGGACCTGATCATCACCATGGGAGCCGGCGACGTGTACAAGGTGGGCGAGCACGTGCTGTGCCGGCTGAAGAAGAAAGAGGCCAACGGCAAGTGAGAGATCAGGCGATCAGCAATCGACGCAAGCCGCGGCGGCGAAGCGTCCGTTCGGGCAGCTCCCTGGGCCTTCGCAGGCGCAGAGGGTTCTCCTTCGGCTGGGTCCCCAGGGTCCTCCCCACCCTGGTATACCTCTCTGTATTGATTCTCGCTGCCTGGTTGCTATACTATTCTATTGCTTCCCCGTACTTTGCGGTCCGAGAGATCTCCGTTTCCGGCAACAAGCTTCTCGATGCCGATCGAGCCAGGGACGCAGCCGGATCGCTGGGGCAGAACGTGCTGCGGCTCCGAGGTGAGGAGATCGAGCAGGCGGTTGCCAGGATCAGTGTGGTCAAGAGCGCTCGGGCCGTGCTGGCGCTGCCAGGCCGGCTGGACATCGACGTTACGGAGCGAACCCCTCTCGTGCAGTGGCAAGCCCGGGAGGGGTCCTTTCTGGTAGATCGAGAGGGTGTGGTCTTCAGCAGGCAGGCGCCGCCCGGCCACGTGGCTGTGGTCAAGGAGTGGGATGGCCCGGCGATGGACGTGGGAAGCCGCATAGATCCTCACGTCTTGGCAGCCGTCGAGACTCTGGAGCTCACCCTCCCCGAGCAGGCGGGTATTCAGCCCTCGTGGTTCGATTACTCGCGCAGCTCGGGCATTGCGGTACCTGCCCAGGGTGGACCCAGGATTATTCTTGGCGACGCCGACGATCTCGAAGCTAAGGTTGCGGCGCTCGTAGCGATTCGCACGCACCTCGCGACGAGTAAAGCTCGAGCAGAGATAATCGATCTTCGCTTCAACGGTCGGCCTGTATACGTCCTCGCATCTACCACCCCGGCCAAGTCGGGCCAGGCGCGCTAGGGAGCGGGCTCTGGGCGCTGGCTTCACCGGCGGTGGCCGGTGAGGCAGACTGGCGCGATCCGCCAGCATTCGTCTGGAGGGATGTCTCCCATGTGGCTTCCTCTGCTCGGTCTCTTGACCGGAGTGGTGATAGGCCTTTCCTTCTCCATCTCGGTGCCTGCCGATTACGCGCGGTACACCGGCATGGCCATCCTGGCGGCGATGGATTCGATCCTGGGAGCCATCAGCGCCGAGGTTGACGGCCGGTACGAGAACGACATCTTCGTGGCGGGGCTGTTCACCAACATGCTGCTGGCCGGCACGCTCACCTATTTGGGCGACCGGTTGGGCGTGGAGTTGTACTTCGCGGCCATCGTGGCCTTCGGGGCGCGCATGTTCAACAATCTTGCCATCATTCGGCGGCATTTCGTCGCCAGACTCCGCAGTTGGCAGAGGTTGAAGGCGGGCCAGGGCTAATGGGTGGGGAACAAGTAGTTGTCGGCCTGGACGTCGGCACGACCAAAGTATCGGCACTGATCGGCGAGGTGAAGGGCCCGCATCTGGTGCAGGTCGTGGGCGTCGGCATCTCCCCCTCACGAGGACTCAAGAAGGGGCTCGTGGTGGACATGGAGGAGGTCGCCGCCACCATCGCCACCGCCCTGCGAAAGGCCGAGGCCTTCTCCGGCTACAAGATAATCGGTGCCCACGTTTCGATATCCGGAGGCCATCTGGCCTCCGAGGCGGCCCGGGGCAGCATCTCTCTTCCAGGGGATCGCCCCGTCTCCCAGCAAGAGCTGTCCGAGGTGTTGAGCGCCGCGCGGCTCGAAGAGGTCCCCGATGGGAGAGACGTGCTTCACGTGCTCCCCAGGGGGTACGTGGTCGACGGCGAGGACGGCATCCGGAACCCTGTTGGGATGCTGGCATCCCGTCTGGAGGTGGAAGGGCTGGTGGTCAGCTCGTCCTCGGCACCCCTCCACAACCTGGCGCGATGTGTGGAGCGGGCGGGCATCCAGATCGATGGCTTCGTGGCAGGCGGCCTGGCCTCGGCCCAGGGGGTGCTGAGCGATCCCGAGAGGGAGCTGGGTGTGCTGCTGATAGACCTCGGGGGCGGAACCACCGACATGGCCTGGTATCGGGATGGAGAGGTCCGATACGTGGGTGCACTTCCCGTCGGCGGCAATCACCTGACCAACGACCTCTCCGTTGGGCTGGGGGTGCCCTTCTCCGCTGCGGAGGAGATAAAGGTGCGCTTCGCCTCCGCCGTCCCCTCCAGCATGAGCGAAGAGGACACTATCGATGCCGGCTCCTTCTCCGATGGAGAGGTGCGAAAGGTATCCAAGCGCTTCATGGTGGAGATCGTGGAGGCGCGGCTCTCCGAGATCTTCGGCCTGGTGACGGATGAGTTGGAGCAGCAGGCCTTCCATGGGGTGCTGCCGGCGGGGGTCGTCCTGACGGGCGGCACGGCCCAACTGAGGGGGATTCGGGAGTTGGCTCAACAGGCCTTCAACGCCCCCGTTCGGATTGGGCCGCCCGAGGGGTTGTCGGGATCCATCGATTCCATCAGAACCTCGGCATACGCCACCGGAGCGGGTTTGCTGAAGTGGGCGCTGGCTCAGGCGGAGGAGTTGCCCAGCGTCAGGTCCATGCGAAGGCGAGTTGGCTGGGGATCGAGGATCAAAGGCTTGGCGAAGGTGTTCCTGCCCTAGCGAGTAATGGGTAATGAGTGTTGGGTTCTTACTCATCACTCATCACTCGTCGCTCATCACTCGAGTGAAGAGGTGGGGTAAGTGCTCAACAGGGGGCATCAATTGGAAAGGGACGGCATACCTCGGATAGTGGTTGTCGGCGTTGGCGGTGGCGGCGGCAACGCGGTCAACCGGATGATCCAGGCACAGGTGCGGGGCGTGGAGTACGTGGCCGTCAACACGGACCAGCAAGCCCTGGCAAGGACCGAGCGCGGCGCCGTGCGGCTGGGCATCGGCGATAAGATCACCAGGGGGTTGGGATCCGGCGGCAACCCGGCCATCGGGGCGAAGGCGGCGGAAGAGAGCGCCGAGGACATCTATCAGCTGCTCAACGGTGCCGACATGGTCTTCATCACCGCCGGGATGGGCGGCGGCACGGGCACCGGGGCCTCTCCCGTCGTTGCCCAGATCTCCCGCGAGGTCGGCGCCCTTACCGTCGGTGTGGTGACCAAGCCTTTCATCTTCGAGGGATCCCGCCGGAAGGCCGTGGCGGAGGAGGGCGTCAACGCGCTCAAGTCCAAAGTAGACACCCTGATCACCATCCCCAACGATCGACTGCTCCAGGTGATCGAGCGGAACACCCCCGTCGAGTCGGCCCTGCGGGTGGTGGACGACGTGCTGCGCCAGGGTATCCAGGGCATCTCGGAGCTGATCACGGAGCCCGGGCTCATCAACCTGGATTTCGCCGACGTTCGGACTGTGATGTCCAGTGCCGGCTCGGCCCTGATGGCCATCGGCCAGGCGAAGGGCGACAACCGTGCCGTCGATGCCGCGCGCGCGGCCATAGCCAATCCCCTGCTTGACGTTTCCATGGCTGGCGCCAAGGGCGTCCTGTTCAACGTCACCGGTGGCCCCGACATGACCCTCACCGAGATCAACGAGGCTGCCGAGGTGGTGTCCGCCGCCGCCGATACCGACGCCAACATCATCTTTGGGGCTGTGGTCGACGAGAAGTTGGGCGAGGAGATCAGGATCACCGTCATCGCCACAGGGTTCGATGGCCACACGGTGTCCGCCCTGCCCCTGGACAAGATAGAGCGGCTTCGGCCGGTGCCAACGGCTCCCTCGATGGCCGGGCCGGGACCTCGCCCCGTCGATAGGGGTGACTACGACGTGCCTGCCTTCCTGCGGCGCAGGCAGGGATTGTAAGAGTGAGGCTCGTTGGGGCGGGTCGGCGACCCGCCCCTAGAACGCTAGAGGGGGGCGGCGCGCGATTTGCATTCCGGTTCGACGATGAAGGTGCACCTTTCCGGCGGCATAGCCCTTTACTCCTTCAACCATCTGGAGCCCTGGCCCGAATTGACCCAGGGCGCCCTTGCCCGCGGGGGCGGCGTCAGCGATCCTCCCTACGGCTCCCTCAATACCAGCTTCGCAGTCCAGGACGATCCCGAGAGAGTGAGGACCAACCGCCGGTTGATGGCGGGGGCCGTGGGCTGGGACCTATCTCGCGTCGTCTCTGCCGGCCAGGTGCATGGCCGGCAGGCGGTGGCCGTGGGGCGGGGGAACCTCGGCGGCCCGGACCTGCCGGGTACCGATGCGCTGGTGACCAACGAACCTGGGGTGCTGCTGCTGCTGAAGTTCGCCGATTGCGTGCCGATCATCCTGTGGGACCCCGTTCGGCGAGTGGTGGGGCTCGCGCACGCTGGCTGGAGGGGCACCGTGTTGGGGACCCCGGCAGCAGCCCTGGAGTTGATGTCGCGGGAGTACGGCTCACGCCCCTCCGACGTGCTGGCCGGCATCGGTCCCTCCATCGGGCCCTGCTGCTACGAGGTGGGTCCCGAGGTTGCGACGGCGGCCGAGCGGGAGTTCGTCGGGGCCAACGTGCTGCGGCGGGACGCCTGCGGCAGGGTCCGCTTCGATCTGTGGGGAGCCAACGCCGAGACCCTGACGCGGGCGGGCGTTCGGGCAGAGAACGTTGCTACGGCGGGGATCTGCACCCGGTGCCACCACGACCTCTTCTTCTCCCACCGCGCAGCCGGAGGGCTAACCGGCAGATTCGGCGTGGTGGCGGGGGTTCGGGATGAGTAGCCTTCGTGAAAGGCTCGAAGCGGTGCGCCAGAGGGTGGCTCGAGCGGCCGAACGGGCTGGTCGCTCTCCCTCGGAAATCCAGGTGGTCGCCGTCTCCAAGACGGTAGCGCCGGAAGTGATCGTGGAGGCCTACCATCTTGGGCAGAGGGAGTTCGGGGAGAACCGGGCGCAGGAGTTCAGGGACAAACGGCGGGTCCTGGCCGAGCTGGGGGCCCTGGAGGGGGCTCGCTGGCACATGATCGGACATCTACAGTCCAACAAGGCCAAGCTAGCGGCCGAGTTGTTTGATATAATTCAATCGGTGGACAGCGTGAAGCTGGCCGGGCTCCTGGATACCCATGCTCGGGAGCTTGGCAAGCGGCTTCCTGTGCTGCTGCAGGTCGACTTCACCTCGCTGCCTCAGCGGGGCGGGTTTGCCCCGCAGGAGACGGAGGCGATGGCCGACGACCTGTTGGCGCTGCCTCACCTGGAGATCCAGGGGCTGATGACCATTGCGCCCGTGGGTCTCGACCAAGAGGGTTTGCGGTCCGTTTTTCGGAAGTTGAGGCTGCTGCGGGATCAACTGGCGGCACGCCATCCTGGAGTGGAGTGGCAGCACCTCTCGATGGGCATGAGCGACGATTTCGAGGTGGCCATCGAGGAGGGCTCCACTATCGTGAGAATCGGGCGGGCCATTTTCGGCGAGCGCCCCCACCCTTAGGCGGTGGGATGGCGCCAGGAGGAACTTAGCTTGTTTCTATACAAATTCGTCGACCTGCTGTTCAACATTCTGATCTTTGCCATCGTGGGGCGGGCGCTACTGTCCTGGTTTAACGTCGGCCCAGGGAACCCCATCGGGCGGATACTGTACGAGGTCACAGAGCCGATCCTTGGGCCCATGCGCCGCGTGATCCCCATGATCGGCATGCTGGATATCTCGCCGATTGTGGCGATCCTGCTGCTGACCTTCATGCAGGGCCTGATCTTGCAGGCTTTGGTGGCGTTCTAAGCAAGCGGGGATCGGAAATCGTGTAGAAGCCATGGAACGCCGCGTTCCATGGCTTCTACGGTTTTGTTCTCTCGCTCAGCCGCGCGGCGATCTCCTCCAAGGAGGGTAGCGCCACCTCCACCAGCTTCTCCCTGGAGTGCTCGCCCTTCACCAGGGTCACCTGGCGGGGACGCAGCCCCATGGCCTCGGCCAGGAACTCCAGCAGGCTCTTGTTGGCCTTTCCCTCGACGGCTCGGGCTCGCAGCCGGACCCGCAGCAGGTCCTCTTCCCAGCCCGTGATCTCGTCCCGGGAGGCCCCCGGTTGAACGCGAACCCTGAGGGTTGTCACCGCCCGCTAAATCCTCGCCATCACCTCTTGCGCCGCCCCGATGGTCGCCTCGACGTCCTGCTCCTGGTGGGCCAGGGAGACGAGGGTGGCCTCGAACTGGGAAGGGGCGAAGTAGAAGCCCCGCTCCAGCATGCCGCGGAAGAAGCGTCCGAACTGGGCCGTGTCGCAGGTGAGGGCGCTGGCGTAATCTACCACCGTGTTCTGGGTAAAGAACGTGGTGGACATGGATCCGGCTCGGGTCTGGAAGACCGGCTTGCCCGCCTTCCTGGCCGCCTCGCCCAGCCCCTCCGCGAGGCGGGCGGATAGCCGGTCCAGCTTCTCGTAGACGCCGGGCTGCCGGAGCAGCTTCAGGGTCTCGATTCCGGCGGTCATGGCTAGGGGGTTGCCGGATAGAGTCCCGGCCTGGTACACAGGGCCCGCCGGAGAGACCTTCTCCATGATGGCTCGCGCCCCTCCGTAAGCGCCCACGGGAAGCCCGCCGCCGATGATCTTCCCCATGGTGGTGAGGTCGGGCATGACGCCGAAGAGGGACTGGGCCCCGCCGTAGGCTATCCGAAAGCCGGTGATCACCTCGTCGAAGATGAGGAGAGCCCCGTGGGCCTGGGTTATCCTGCGCAGTGCCTGCAGGTAGCCCCCCTTAGGAGGTATCACCCCCATGTTGCCCGCGACCGGTTCGACGATTACCGCGGCGATCTGATCCGGGTAGCGCTGGAAAGCCTCCTCCACGGCCGCCTCGTCGTTGTAGGGCAGGGAGAGGGTCAACTGAGCGGCTGCCGATGGTACGCCGGGGCTGTCGGGCATGCCCAGGGTGGTGGCTCCCGAGCCCGCCTGCACTAGGAGACCGTCGGAGTGCCCGTGGTAGCAGCCGGAGAACTTGACGATCTTATCTCGACCTGTGTAGGCCCTGGCTACCCTCAAGGCACTCATCACCGCCTCGGTGCCAGAGCTGACGAACCTCACCATCTCGACCGAAGGCATGGCCTCGGTGATGAGGCGGGCCAGTTCGCTCTCCAGGGGGGTGGGCGCGCCGTAGCTGGTGCCCCGCTCCGCCGCCATCTGCAGCGCTTTGACGACCGTCGGGTGGGCATGGCCCAGGATCAACGGTCCCCACGATCCGACGTAATCCACGAAGCTATTGCCGTCCACGTCCACGATATGGCAGCCGCCGGCGTGATCGATGAAAAGCGGCTGGCCACCCACCGCGCGGAAGGCGCGGACCGGGCTGTCCACGCCTCCAGGGATCAACTCGCGGGCCTCCGCGAAGAGCTGCTGCGACCTCTGTGTCCTCATCTTTCTCTCCCAAGCCGCCAAGGTTGGCTATGGTGCAACTCCCAGATGCTATTTGAGAAGTGTAGCGGAGTTTGAGAACCAGGTAAACGGGGGCTGACCGACGGCGGGCGAACGGTTCTCGGCGCCGATGAGAGCTGCAGAACCGATCGCCTCTCGGCGGCCTACACCGCAGGGCGTCGCTTGCCCGTCATCCTCTCCACCTGCATGGCGATGACGGCGGTCGAGGCAAGGGTGTTCAGAGTGGGGTCGTAGCGGCGCTCCGGCATTCCCTGGTCGACGTACTTGCGGACGAAGAGCCGGAGCGCCATTTCCCTGTCCTGCTGCCCGTCGACGACCCTGGCGCGGCCGAAACAGATGGCGCTGCGGTAGACCTGGGAGGTGCTGCAGCCGTCGGGGCCCGTGGCGATGATCTCGCCCGGGTCGTCCACCTCGAAGCAGGCCAGGGAGCTGAAGGCCAGGTTATCCAGCAGATGGCCGGAGGCGGCGCAGTGAAGGAAGATGGTTCGGCTGGCCGCGTCGTACACGTAGTTCATGGGGACCACGTAGGGCACACCTTCCCGGTCGGTGGTGCCCACCCGCCCGACCCTGGCCTCTACCAGCAATCGCTCGGTCTCCAGGGTGTCCAACTCCCTGTCTCTCCTCCGTAGCTCTCCTCTAGCCATTACCCTCTCCTTCCAGCGTTGGCTTTCCAGGGACGCTTCACCAGATTGTAACGAAATCCGCGAAATGTGCCAAAAGTCCCTTTACTTTGTTGCTGCCTGTCGCTATACTCCCGCGTAAGTCTATCACTGTACACGCCGGGGGTGCCCGGCGATACCCCCATTACGCTGACAAGGAGGGCAGATAGTTGGCAGCGGATGGCATGGTAGGTCAGAAGCCCATTGGCGCGGCCCTGGCAAAGGGGCTTGGTCCCCTGGAAATGGAGGTTCTGGACGTCATCTGGGTGATGGGCCAGGCGACCTCCCGCGAGATCTTCGAGAAGATGCGCGAGAGGAAGAGGCTGGGGCAGTCGACGGTACTGACCGTGCTCCGCCGGTTGAGCGATCGCGGCATTCTGCATCGGGACGCGGGAGGGGATGTCTACGTCTACTCGCCGGTCATGGAAAGGCGAGAGTTGGGTGGACGGATGATCGACGACGTGGTAAACCGCATCTTCGGCGGTGCGGTAGAGCCGGTCATCGCCCACCTGTTGGAGCGAAAGGATCTGAAGGGCCAGGACCTCGAGCGGTTGACGGTGCTGCGAGGGCGACTCGAACAGCAATAATCCGCTTAGAAGGGATCGACCTCCAGGAGCGGCACGCTCCTGGAGGTTTTGGCGGCCGTGGGCATTCAGCTTTGGGAGAACCTGCTTCTCAGCAGGGTGCTGCCCAGCGTCAGCAGCACGCTGACCGCGTTGGCAGTTGTGTGGCTGGTCATGCGGGTTTTCCGGCTGCGGAACCCTCAGACTCGCTACATCTTGCTCCACCTCCCGTTGATCAAGGGGTTGCTGGTACTCATTCGAGGTGTGCCACAGCCCCTTCCGGGTTTCGAGGACAAGGTCCGGTTCGGCCTTCAGGTCCTGGATCCTTTCTCCATGATCGCGATGCCGTCGTTTTCGGGACGCGGGGATCTGAGGATCGATCCGATCTACCTCCGTCCACAGTGGGACTATTCCCTTCTCATGGTGGCGCTCCTCGCTACCCTGATTCTCACCCTGGCTCTGTTGGTGTACCGGTGGGTGGGGCTGGTGATCTTCTATCGCCGCTTGCTGTCCCTCCCTCCCGCGACGCGGGCAGATGAGCCCGACCTGTTCGACATCCTGGATAGACTGGTCTCCACCTTCAAGGTCGACTATCCGCAGCTGATACTGGTGGAGGATCCGCCTATCGGCCCCTGCACGGTGGGAGTCAGGCCGGCGACGGTGATCCTGCCATGCAGGCTGGTGGCAGAGCTGGATGCCGAGCAACTGGAGGCGGTGCTTGCCCACGAGCTGGCCCACGTCTCCCGTCGCGATGGTCTCAAACACTGGCCTTCGCTCCTATTGCGTGATCTCCAGGCCTTCAATCCCGTGGTCCACAGGCTGTTCGACCAGCTACTGGTGGAAAGAGAGAAGGACTCCGACCAGCGCGCGGCGAGGGCGACCGGGCGTCCCAACGCTCTGGCCAAGGCGTTGGTGGATGTGGCCTTGCTGGCTCGGGGTGCCGAGTTGCGCCCGGCACCAGGGTCTATGTCCCTCCGCCATAACCTGATGGGGCGAACCGCGGTAGTAGAGGAGAGAGTGTCTGCCCTGCTCACGGGGCCGGTGGCGGCCTCTCCCCTCCGATCCGTGGGATTCCTTCTCTTGCTTCTGTTCATGCTGCTGGTACGGTTCTGGGTTCACTTTCGCATTGCCGGCCGCGTGATCATGCTAGAGTGACGGGCCATTTGGGTGCCGTCGCTGGAGCGGGAAGGAGGTGAGCGGAGATGACCTCGTTGAACTTGGATGCGGAGCTGTGGTTCGCCGAGGTGCAGCAGGAGTCCGCAGGTGAAGTGGGACCCCTGTGCTGCTGGTTCTTCGACTGCTGGGGATCTTAGGAGCGGGAGCTGGTCGCATCGATGCGTTGCTGCAGCTACCTGGTGACGCACCGCCTGGCGCGGGGCGGGTGGATCGCCATCAACGGGTTGTCCGGGGCGGTAGACCTCCTGGATGATGCCACCAAGGGGATCCTGGATGCCCCACCGGCCGATGGCCCAGCCGATCCCGAGCTGCTGTCCAGGCTGCGGCAACGGGGTTACCTGTTCGCGGATCAAGACGAGGAGGAGAGGCTCTTCCTGGCGATGTGGGAGCGCCAGAAGCGACTGAGCCAGGATAGGCCTCTCCAGTTCGTCCTGTGCCCGACCCACTCCTGCAATCTGGCCTGTCGCTACTGCTTCGAGGGATCTATCACTTCCCGGGCGCCCCGAGTCCTGGGAGACGAGGCGATCGTGGCCGCCTTTCGGGCCATGGACGAGATCGCCGCGCGAACCCCGTCTCGAAAGCGCGAGGTGGATCTCTTCGGCGGAGAACCCCTGCTCCCGTCGACCCTGGGAGCCGTTCGAAAGAGCCTCCGAGAGGCCGAGACCCGGGGGATGGGCGTGGGTGTGGTGACCAACGGCACCCACCTGGCGACAGGCTACCGAGAGCTGATCCTCGAGTTCCGCCACCTCTTCAGCCACTTTCAAATCACCGTCGATGGCCCCCAGACCATCCACGACTATCGCCGGCCCTTCCGCAGCGGGAAAGGTAGCCATGGAGCCGCCCTGGAGGCGGTGGAGCTGCTTGTGAGCCTCGGGATAAGGGTGGCGGTGCGTGTGAACCTGGATGCCCACAATGTGGCCTACCTCCCCGAGATCGCTGAGATGATCGTCCGGCGAGGCTGGCCCGAGCAGCCCAACTTCCGCTGCGTCCTGGCGCCGGTAGCCGATCATCTGGGGACCGGCAGCTACCCGGCTTTGCTGCCGGAAGACCAGTTGGTGAGGGATCTGGCCGAGGTGATGGCCGCCAGCGAGAGCGCCCGCCGGCTCTTCCGGCTGGACCTGTTCCGCAGTGCCAAGCATCTGAGCGGTGTCCTGGGGCTGGCCAGCCTCAAGGGTCAGCCGATGTTACAGTACTGCGAAGCCAACGGTCTCCACTCCTACACCTTTGGGGCCGATGGCTGCATCTACCCCTGCTCCGAGATGCTGGACCAGCCGGAACTGGCCATCGGCAGCTTCTTCCCCTCCTTCGAGATAGACGAGGGGAAGGCAGCCCCCTGGCGGGACAGGAGCATCGTGGCGATGCCGGAGTGCCGCTCTTGCCGGGTGGCCACCTTCTGCGGTGGTGGATGCGCCTACCAGGCTTTGAAGCGGAGCGGCAGCCCAATGGAGCCCGCCTGCTATGGGGCTGAGAAGGTGATTTCCGCCTTCCTGGAGTGCTTCGGCGATAGGCTCTCGCCCCAGTAGGAGGGTTGGGCCCGCCGCTGAAGGAAGGAGGCCGTCGTGGCGCATCGTGCCTTCTCCATCGTGCAGTTCCTCCTTCTACCTCTGCTGTTCCTTCCACCGTCGACCCTCTTCCAGCAGGAGCCGGAGTTCCGTTTGGGGTTCAAAGGGCTGGCCGATCTGATTCCGCAGCTGGTGGGCAGCCCCCTGGAGGAGGAGCAGCGCAACCCACTGAATGGGGATGCTCTTCAGAGGACCACCACCGGGCTGATGGTATGGCGCAAGGCGGACAACTGGACCGCTTTCACCGACGGTAGCCGAAGCTGGATCAGAGGTCCCCAGGGCCTTCAATCGCGAGGCAATGAGGAGCTGTTCGACTGGGAAGTGGCCGCGGCCGTCCCCGGCCCGACTCTGGTCCCGCCTCTCACCGCTACTCCCGGGCCCTCGGCGACGCCGGCTCTCCCCCTCGGTGGGATCCGCAGTCCGGATCCTGCCGGGGAATGGGTCACCAGCGTATCCCCCAACACCAGGTACTACACCTCTCGGAACGGCCTCTCGGTGTGGCGCGATTGGACGCCTCGCAACCGGATCTGGTTCGCCACCGAGGGCGATCTGCTGTCCGCCTATCCTGGCAGGACTCGGCGGTGAGGCGGGTTGGACACCGGGTCCCTGGGGAAGAAGGGGTGAAAGTGGGTATGCATCTTGCCGCAGTCGCCCGAACCGGTCGACACGGCCGGTTCGGGTGGACGCGCCGGATGCTAGACAGATAGGGAGTAGAGGAATGAAGCTTCGAGACATCATGACGACGGACTTCTGCTGCGCCAACCCCTCGGACTCGTTGAGCAAGGTGGCCACCGAAATGAAGCGCCACAACGTGGGGGTCATGCCGGTTTGCCAGAATAGCAGCCTGCTCGGGTTGATCACCGACCGCGACATCGTGATCCAGTGTGTTGTCGCCGGTACCGACCCCGATGAGTGCAAGGTCAGCAGCTTCATGACCAAGGAGTTGGTGCAGGGCGGCCCGGAGATGGACGTCGCCGACGCCGCTCGCCTGATGGGAGAAGAGCAGCTGCATCGGCTGCCGGTGGTGGATGGCGGCCGCCTAGTGGGCATCGTCTCGTTGGGAGACCTGGCCGTTCACAGCACGGATGACAAGCTCGTGGCCGGCTTGCTGCGGCAGATCTCTATGCCGGTCCGATCCATGAAGCCGCAGGCCGTCGCCGCGTGAGGCCACGGCCCCGGCAAGGCAGGGCGGGGCTCGTGACGCAGGCGATTGCAGCGTCACGCCCCGTCGCCCGGTGGACGGCACTCGAGGGGCAGGGGCTTATCCCCCTGCCCAAGCCTATTCCCAGATCAGATCGGAGTCGTTTCCATTGGAGGAGAAGCGGACGACGACCTCGCCGGTCGACGTGGCCGAGGCACTGGTGGGTGCTCCCTTTCCTTGCACGAAGGAGGAACTGCTGGAGCATGCCCGCCGGATCGGTGCCACGGAGGAGGCACTGGACACGCTGCTGGCCCTCCCGGAGGGAAGCTACCAGGGCCCCCCGGACGTCATGAAGTGGGTGCAGGGCTGAGCCTTCCAGTCAGGGGGCGGTGAAGGCACGGCTCGTTACTACTTTTGCCGGGCGCGCCTTCGTCGAGGGGATCCAGGGCATGAGGAGACGACGGCCGCCCGGCGAGCCGGTTCGGCTGCCGGAAGCCAGCCCCTCAGTAGCTTCAGGCTAACCCGCTAGTGACGGCGAGAGTGTGCCTTCTCCTTCGCCCGGGCCTCGGCACGGCTCTCCTTGACCTCCGCGGCCGGCATGCTCTCTCGAACTATGAGGACGTCCCTGCCGTAGTGGACTCGTTCGTCCGCAGGGAGTCTCTTCCTGCTTCCGGTTAGGCCGGACCAAACGCCGGTGGTCAACTCGTAGCCGAGGATCGCGAAGCTGTTCGGATCGATCTCCACCTCGGAGATGGTTCCCACCACCTCGCCGGTGTCGGCCAGGGCTTTGGTCCCCTTTAGCTCCGACAGGTAGACCTCGCCGTCACCCCGAACCGGATGCTCCTCCTTCAGCACGTCGGTGTTCGGGATGGTTATGGCATCTCTTCCGGCGGAGTGGATCTCCTTTACCGGGACCAACTTGTCGTTCCTGCCTCCGGTCGGCCTGATGGTGAGTGCCACCACCCGCCGTCGATTGGGTTCCAGCACCACGTCGCGAACGGTGCCTTCTTTGGTGCCATCGGCGATGCTGACTATCGCTATCCCGCTCAATCGTGAAGCCTTCATCTCGCGGCTCCTTTCGTCCGGTGTTGGGTGGGCCGAACCCCGGAAGGCCCGGCCCGAACCGTGCCCGAAAGCACTACGCGTGCCGCATGCCGGGCCGCGGCGAAGTGCGGAGCGCAGCGTGCAGGGTGCGGAGGTCCAATGCGCCGTGCACTCCAGACCCGCGGACTCGCCCGCGATCCCCATCGTATGGCCGGTGGTACCGATATTGCAAAACCAGGGGATGAGGAGTCGACTTCACTGTCTCGCCCCCGGATCAAAGGCGAGGATTTGCCGATCCAGACCGCTGTTGTTCCCTGGCCGAGCGTGCCGGTGGTTCACCAGGCTCCGTCGGCTCGGAGTCCATGGTGCTCGGACACAATGGTCTTGACAGGTGCCGGTGACGCCGGCAGGGGCGCATACACAGGTGCGCCCAGGGCAGACACGTGGGTCTCCCCTGCGCCTGGCGAAATCCGTGCGACAGAGCAATAGGGCCATGGAGGCCGAAGTCAGAAGAGGTGGTACATCTTGAGAGACCGGGGTGATGGTAAGGGATCCTCGCGGCGGTCGGCGGCCCTGTTCGCCGTGGGCGCGCTGCTAGTATTGACTTTGGCCACCCTGCCCATGCGGCAGTTCCAGTCGTCTGGAGAGCCCACTCCGGAGGTCAACTTCAGCCAGGTCGCCGCCTATGCCAAGGTTGGCCAGATCTCCCGCATCGTCGAGGATGGCAACAACCTGAATGTCACCCTTACCAGCGGCACCGTGGTCAAGGCCCAGCGGGAGCCCGACCTCGGGCTGACCCAGTCGCTGCGGAACTACGGGGTCACCGACGAGCAGCTTTCCAGGATTGACCTGCAGATCAAGGCGCAATCGGATTGGAATTGGCTGGGCTCCACCTTCTGGTTGCTCCCCCTGCTGTTTATTGGCCTGATGCTGATGCTCTTCATGAGGCAGGGGAATTCCCAGCCGGGCGGCAGCAACGTTTTCTCCTTCGGTAAGAGCCGGGCCCGGCGGATCACCGCCGACCAGCCCAGCATCCACTTCACAGACGTGGCCGGCGTGGACGAGGCGAAGGAGGAGCTGGCGGAGGTGGTGGAGTTCCTGAGGTCGCCTCAGAAGTTCAGCGCCGTGGGGGCCCGCATCCCGAAGGGGGTCCTGCTGGTGGGTCCTCCGGGCACCGGCAAGACCCTGATGGCTCGAGCCGTAGCGGGGGAAGCCTCTGTTCCCTTCTTCCACATCAGCGGATCCGAGTTCGTGGAGCTGTTTGTGGGGGTTGGCGCCTCCCGTGTCCGGGACCTGTTCGACGAGGCGAAGAAGAACGCCCCCTGCATCATCTTTATCGACGAGATCGATGCGGTAGGGAGGCAGCGGGGTCGAGGGCTCGGGGGGGGCAACGACGAGCGAGAGCAGACCCTGAACCAGATCCTGGTGGAGATGGATGGCTTCGACAAGAACACCGGGATCGTGGTGATCGCGGCCACCAACCGCCCGGACATCCTGGATTCGGCGTTGCTGAGGCCCGGTCGGTTCGACCGGAGGGTGGCCCTGGACAGCCCGGACGTGAGGGGCAGGGAGGAGATCCTGAAGGTGCACGCTCGGGGGAAGCCGCTGGGCGAAGACGTGGACCTCTCTACCGTAGCCAGGCAAACCCCCGGCTTCTCGGGTGCCGACCTGGAGAATCTGCTGAACGAGGCCGCCATCCTGGCGGCCCGCCGAAACGACACCATCATCGGCAAGCCGGATCTGGAAGAGGCTATCGATCGGGTCATTGCCGGTCCGGAGCGCAAAGGGCGGTTGATCAGCGAGCAGGAGAAGAACATCACCGCCTACCACGAGATGGGCCATACCCTGGTGGCCTACTACATGCCTCACCTGGACCCCATCCACAAGGTGACCGTCGTCGCCCGTGGCATGGCGGGTGGCCACACCCGGCTGTTGCCAACCGAGGACCGACATCTGTGGACCAGATCGCAGATGTCCGAGATGCTGGCCTTCGCGTTAGGGGGGCTGGCGGCGGAGGAGTTGATCTTCGGCGAGACCACCACCGGGCCGAGCAACGATCTTCAGCAGGCCACCGATATCGCCCGAAAGATGGTGACTCTGTACGGCATGAGCCCCAGGATCGGCACGGTCAGTCTGGGCTCCTCGGGGGTGGTGGACTACCTGGGCACCGACTTCTTCGAGCAGAAGAGCTACAGCGAGGAGACGTCTGCCCTGGTAGACGCGGAGATTCGAAAGATGATCGACGAGGCCCACGCCCAGGCCGCCGAGGTCCTGACCACCCACCGACAGCAGCTGGTGGACGTTTCGGAGCTGCTGAAGGAGAAGGAGACCTTAACCGGCGACGAAGTGGCTCAGCTGCTGGGCCCCGGCGAGATCCACAAGGTGGCCTGACGGCGGGCGTTCGTAGCCGCTCCCTCGTGCGCGTGAGGCCTGCCGCGTGAGCGCCGGGTGAAGGGCGGGCCGGTGGTAGGGGGGCCGGCCGCGAGAATAGGCTGATTCTTGCCATGGAACGAGACGAAGTCAGCGCCTTGAAATTCACGCCTCTGGTCCCTCCGGCCGGCTTCGTGCCTCGACCGCAGCTGTCGCAGGCCATCGCTCGGGGGCTCCGGGGCCGGCTGGTGCTGATCGTGGCCCCCCCTGGCTATGGCAAGACCGCCCTCCTCTCCTCCGTGGCGTTGGAGTGGAGCCGGTTTGCCGGGGATGGGACCTTCCACCTGGCCTGGTATCGGTTGGATCCCAGCGACGACGATGCAGCCCTGTTCGTGGCAAGGCTGGTGGAGGCAGTGCGGCGGGTGGTGCCGGGCTTCGGGGGCGTCGCCAGGGCAGCCCTCCAGGAGATGGAGGACGTCCGCGGAGAGCTACGGCGATCGATGGCCCTGTTCCAGGACGAGCTTCGACGCCTGGAGCCGGAGAGGGTCTTTCTGGTTCTGGATGGGCTGCACTACCTTACTGACCCGGCGATAGTGGAGGCCCTGGAACAGGCTCTCCTGGACTCGGCCTCGCCTCTGCGGCTGATCGCGGCTACCCAGACCGATCCCTACCTTTACCTGTCGGCCCTCCGATCGCAGGATGCGCTGGTGGAACTGCGCATCGAAGATCTCCGCTGGAATCCCGAGGAGCTGCGCCGGCAGACGCTCCAGCGAGTCGGCGGGCCGCTTTCCCAAGGTGCCCTGGACGACCTGATGCGGGTTACCGGCGGATGGCCCTCGGCCGCCAACCTGGCTTCGCTGATCCTGGCACGGGACCTCAGCTCCCAGTCCTTCATGCGGCTGGCCCCCACGGAGCACGGCTACGCGGTGCTGCTCAGGGAGCTGCTTTCCGGCCTGCCGACCGAGCGCAGGGAGGCGGCGCTGCGAACCTCACTTCTGGCTCGGCTCGATCCCTCCTCTTGCGGGGACGGGGTAGGCGTCGAGGATCCCGAGGCGTTCCTTCGGTTCTTGGAGGGGAGCGGGCTGCCGGTGGTGAAGCCGGCGGGCAGCGACCTTCCCCTGTACTACGAGCCGATCTTCCGCACCGCCCTCCAGCAGGAGCTGGCCCGCCAGCTTCTGCCTCAGGAGTACAGGGATCTCCAGCGCAGGGTGGCCTCTTTCTATGCTGCCACCGGGGAGCAGACCGAGGCCATCCCCGGTTACCTGCAGATCGGCGATCACGAGGAGGCGGCCGCCCTCCTGGAGAGAGCCCTCGAGGCGGAGACGTCGCCGAGGGCCCTGGACCTGCCGCTGCGGTGGATTCGGGGCCTGCCCGCTGCGGTGCGAGAGAGACATCCGGGGCTGATGGTGCAGGAAGCCCGACTGCTGCTCTCCAGGGAGCGTCTGGACGAGGCCCGGGTGCTGTTGGTGGCGGCTCAGCCGGGGCTGGAGGCGTCCGGGGACGGAAGAAGTCGAGGGCAGCAGTTG
>DAHVXI010000033.1:0-28193 GCA_027356795.1 Chloroflexota bacterium
TCCGCGGGCGGGAGGTGCTGAAGGTGTACGACGTTGGCCGGCAACCCGACCGCCGGGTACTGAGGGCCCGCCAGCACGAAACGGCGGTCGGGCAGCCGAAGGGCAGGCTTGAGAAAGAGGCTCTCCCACGCCGCGTGGCGATCGGGGGAGTAGGTGCCCATGTAGCCCAGCCGGCAGCGGAACTCTTCCTGAGGATCCGTTCGCCGGTGGGTTTCCGGGTCCAGGGCGCAGTAGAAAGCAACAGCCCTTCTGGCCCCCCACCTCTCCCTCAGCTCCTGTAAGGCCCTCCCGCCGGTGAAGGAGAGCACGGCGTCGAAGGTCGGGAGCTGATCGGCCCGCAGGTAGGCCGTTCCCCCCTCCGTCGCGAAGGCCCCCAGGGTGATGGGGGTGTCGATGTCGTAGTAGAGCCGCTGGAGACCCGGGCAACCGGCGAGACGGTCCGCCAGAGCGGGGCCGTCGGGGAAATAGCTGCCCATCAGCACCAGCTCGGCCCGCCCCAACTCGGTGGACAGCAGATCCTCCCAACCTGCCCGATCCCGGTACAGCAGGATGCGGGCGAAATCGGCCTGGGGCATGTCCCGGTTGGCGGCGTACCAGAGGACGTCCTTTTCGACGAAGGTTACCTCCACGCCCCGCCGGTGGAGCTCCCGCAGCAACCCTCGATAGACGGAAGCGTGCCCGTTCCCCCACGAGCTGGTGATGCTTAGCCCGAACACCGTCAGCCGCACAGACGACAGCACTCCTTTCGCAGGCAATGGCCCATCAATATACAGGTCAACCCGGCCGTCGGACAATGGGCATCCTCCCGAGGCCACCTTTCTCACGCCCACCTGCGGGAACCACAGGAAGCGACGCTCCGGGCCAGAAACGGTTGCTTTGCGTGCAGTGAGAACCGCCAGAATCCCCTGCTATTTTCCTCTATGCCGTTGAACAACCTTTGACCGCCGTGGTATCCTACGAACCGAGACTTGCTCCCACGCGGTGTCGTCCATCTATCCGGCAGATCGATAGGGACCGGCGTGACAGAAACCCTGCGCGACCCTGAGACGGGACAAATGGAGCTCGAAAAGACGGGAGCTGAGATAGCAGCGCGCTTTCTCGCGCTGCTTTTTGACGCCCTTGGCTCGGCATCCACCCCCCTGGAGCTCGCCCCGCGAGCGGCCGCGGCTGCGGCGGAGGCTACGGTCGGCTGGTGCTGCCTGTGGCTGCAAGACAGGGCAACCGGGGAGTTGCGGCTGGCGGCCGTGTCCCATCACATTCCCGACAAAGGGCCGCTCGCCCGGCGGCTGGCCGAGGAGTGGGTGCCCCAGGGATACGGCGGCGTCGCCGGCAGGGTGGTCGGTTCGAGCAGGGCAGTCAGCCTATCCTTGGACAACGAGGAGAAGCTGCTGGCCCTCTTCGGATCGGAGGAACGAGCCCGTCTGGCAGCGGCGCTCGGCTCTGCCTCCGTCCTGGTGACCCCCCTCACCCACGGGCATAGAAACCTGGGGCTGCTTCTCCTGGCCTCGGCCGATCCGGTGGATGCGGTCCGCGATGGACGCAGCGCCCTGGCCACCGACATCACACGACACATCTCGACGGCTCTCGCCCAGCTTCAACGACTGGACACCGCTCGCCAGGCGACCCAGCAGTTGACCCTCACCAGCCTCCACCTCCAGGCCATCTTGGATAGCATCCCCCAGGGGGTTGTGGTGGCTTCTGCCCCGGAGGGCAGGGTCGTCTCCGCCAGTCGAGCCCTGGCCCAGCTGCTGGGCCAGCCTCTCGATCCGAAGGCGTCGGTTTCCTCCTACCCGCAGCTGTACGGCTTCGCAACCCCTGCCGGCGAGCCCTACCTGCCCGACGAGCTTCCGTGGGTGCATGCGGCCCGCACGGGAGAGTCGACGAAGGTGCAGGAGATGGTCATCCATCGCGCGAACGGCCACGGTGTTACCGCCCTGTGTAGCGCATGCCCCATCGTGGACGAGTCCGGCAACACCGTCGGGGCGGTGGCCCTGCTCCAGGACATCTCCGACCGCAAAGAGCTGGAGCTGCAGAAGGACGAGTTCCTGGCGATGGTCGCCCACGAGCTCAAGACCCCTCTCACTGCGGTAAAGGGATACGTGCAGCTGATCATGCGACTGGCTCGCCAGCGCCCCGACCAGACCCTTGGGCCGCGGGAGTTTGGGATGCTGGAGATAGCCGACCGGCAGGTAGCCCGCCTGAGCCAGCTGGTTTTCGATCTCCTGGATTTCTCCTTGATCCGCATGGGCAGGCTGGATCTCCGCTACGTGGATTTCAGCCTCACCTCCCTGGCGAGAGAGCTGGTAGCCCAGATGCAGCTCTCGGCTCCGGATCGAGAGCTGGAGCTGTTGGGCTCGGAAGACGCCACCGTGCAGGCGGACCCGCACCGTGTGGAGCAGCTGCTGACCAATCTCGTCTCCAACGCTATCAAGGCCACACTCCCCGGCGGCCACGTCCAGATCCGCGTTCGGAGAATGGATAGCTCCGTGGTGACGTCGGTGCAGGACGATGGGGTCGGCATGCCGAGAGAGGTCCAGGAGCGGATCTTCGAGCGCTACTATCGTGGGCCCGACCGCTGCCACGAGGGCATGGGATTGGGCCTCTACATCAGCAAGGGTATCGTCGACGCCCACGGCGGAAGGATCTGGCTGGAGAGCGAGGTGGGCAAGGGTACCGCTTTCCACTTCTCCCTTCCTGCCGCCGACCAAGTAAGACCCCCTTCCCTGGTGGGGAAGGGGGCTGGGGGCTAGGTCAACCAGCCTAGTCCAGGTAATCCTTCAGCTTCTTGCTGCGACTGGGGTGCCGCAGCTTCCTCAAAGCCTTCGCCTCTATCTGCCGGATGCGCTCGCGGGTAACTCCAAACTCGCGCCCCACCTCCTCCAGCGTCCGCTGCCGGCCGTCGTCCAGGCCGAAGCGAAGCTGCAGCACTCGCCGCTCCCGGTGGGTCAACGACCGCAGAACGTCGTCCACCTGCTCCTTCAGCAACTGGTGGGAGGCCGCATCCGCCGGAGCCAGTGCCGACTGGTCCTCGATGAAATCCCCCAGGTGGCTGTCCTCTTCCTCGCCTATGGGGGTCTCCAGGGAGACCGGCTCCTGGGAGACCTTCATGATCTCTCGCACCTTCTCGGCGGGGATCTCCATCTTGTTCCCGATCTCCTCGGAGGTGGGTTCCCGGCCAAGATCCTGCAACAGCCGTCGGGACAACCGGCTCAGCTTGTTGATGGTCTCCACCATGTGGACCGGGATCCGGATGGTGCGCGCCTGGTCCGCGATGGCGCGGGTGATTGCCTGCCTGATCCACCAGGTGGCGTAGGTGGAGAACTTGTACCCCTTTCGGAACTCGAACTTCTCCACCGCCCGGATCAGGCCGATGTTGCCCTCCTGGATCAGATCCAGCAGCGACATCCCACGCCCGATGTACTTCTTGGCGACGCTAACCACCAGTCGAAGGTTGGCCTCGGTGAGACTGGCTCGGGCTCTTTGGGCCTCCTGCTGGATGTCGGTCAGCCTGTGTTTCGCCTCGAAAGGCCTGGAGGCGAAGTAGTCCTCGCCGAAGGCAGGGGGCGGAGGCGTGCCGGTGCGGCTCACCTCCCGGGCGACCTCGTCGAGCAGCTCCCCCGGCAGCACGCGACAGAGGATCGATAGCTGCACGATGGCGCGATCGGCAACGGTGATCTCCACACCCTGCTTGTCGGCCATCTCCTGCACCCGGTTGGGGTCGATGTCCGCCAGATTCCCCATCTTCTGTATGCTCTCCTGCAGGCCCTGTCGAGTTCCGCCACTGGGAAAGACCAGATCCAGATAGGGGAACTGCTGGCAGAAACGGGCGTACATCAGCTGCAGGAGGGCAACGGCGTCCTCCTCGGTGATCTGGCGGTCCTCCTCCGGGAACTCCGCGGCGTCGTCCGTTCCCTCCTCCTCCGCCTCGGGGGGCGGCGATTCACGGCGCGTCCTCTCGAGGAAGGAGCCTTCCTCCATCTTCCGAGCGAGCCGCTTCTCCCCCTCCCAGCTCAGCAGCGGGACGGTACCGATCTCCCGGAGATACATGCGGACGTGGTCCTCCAGCCCCTCGTGCTCGTCGACCCGAACGGCGGCCTCCACCTCCTGCTCGTTCTCCATGTCGGTGAGCCAGGAAGGGGGTGGGCCCTCCATGTCGGCGAGAGAGGCCGAGGTGGCCACCTTTATCCCCGCGTCATCCAGGGCAGCTACCAGGCCGTCCGCCATCCCCACGTCGTTCTCAGGGTTAGGTATCTTCTGCAGAATGTCGTCGGGCGTCACGTAACCTCGCGCCTGCCCCTTCGCCAACAACTCCGAATAGACGAGGGAGGATGCCTTGTCGGCCTCCACCCTGGCGTCATCCACCATGCCGAACCTCCTTGTGGATCGCCCGCAACGGTTTTGTGTCCCCCAGCAGCTTCAGCTTATGAGACTCCACGGCGATGTCGTAACCGGCCTTCTCCAGAGCCGCCATCTGCCCAGGGTCTCCATCGGCCTCCCTCGAGGCCCACGCTGCTTCAATCTGCTGCTTGCGCAACTGCAAACCGCTCAACACCAAGCTAACAACCGCCGCCTTGTAAGCCTCTTCCAGTTGGTCCTGGAAGCGAACCGGGTACTGGGCCTCCATCGCCAGCAGCTCCTCCAGGCTGTCCCTCAGCGGACCCTCGGGCTCGCCCCTCAGCCGCTCCAGCAACTCGGCTGCCTCCGTCTCCCCCCTCCTGGCGTCCCACTGCTCCAGGATCCTCCGGAACAGCTCCCGATAGGTCGGATCGACGAAGTGCTCTGCCCTCAGCCTCGGCTCCTTCTCCAACAGAGCAGGACTCTTCAGGATCATGGCCAGGCAGTAGGCCTCTAGATCTGCCCCCGGCTGATCCTCGACACGGCGAGGGGCGGCAGCAGCAGCCTCCGGCCTCCGGCGATGGCACTGGCGTGCCTGCTGGAGCAGGATGGACTCTTCGATGCCAACCATCGCCGCCAGCCGCTGCACGTAATGGGCTTGCTGCACCGGCTCCGGGATCTCGCCGATCACCGCCATCGCCTCTTCCACCGCGGCCGCCTTGCCACCGGCGGTGGACAGGTCGTGCTTTCGCCGGACCCTCTCCAGGAAGAACTCCTCCACAGGGACGGCGCTCTGCACCAGCTGGCGCCATTGGGCCGGCCCTTCCCGTATCACGTCGTCCGGGTCCTTCCCTGCCGGCAGACCGATGATCTTGATGGAGGTCTTCAGCTTGTAGACGTACTCGACCAGCCCCTTCCAGGTGGGAACCGGCGTCGCGCTCCGCTCCAGGGCGTCCATCGCCACGGCCAGCCCTCTTGCGGTCGCCGCCTGACCCGCCTCGTCGGGATCCAGGGCAAAACAGAGCTCGGAGGCCCACTTCTTCAACAGCGATAGCTGCCGGTCGGTCACGGCGGTGCCCAGCGCGGCCACCACGTTCCGAAAACCGTGCTGATGGGCCATGAGGGCATCCACGTAGCCCTCCACGATCACCGCCTGCCCGGTGTGCCGGATCTCCTGCTTGGCCCGATCGACGGCGTAGAGGCACCCCCCCTTGTCGAAAAGTGGGGTCTGAGGGGTGTTCAGATACTTGGGTTGAGCCTCCTTGGCCAGCGCCCGGCCGCCGAACCCCACCAGCTTCCCCCCGGGGTCCCGTATCGGGAAGATCAAACGCCCCCGGAATCGGTCGTACAGCCCTCCGGACTCGTTCTCCCCGGCCAGTCCTGCCTCCAGGACCTCCGATCTTCCAAAGCCTTGTTGCAGCAAGTGGTGGGCCAGACCCGCTCCGGCGTCCGGCGCAAAGCCGAGCTGGAACTGGTCCACGCTGTCGGTCGAGATCCCACGATCCTGAAGGTAGCCTCTCGTGCGGGACCCGGCGGGGCTATCCAGCATCGAACGGAAGTAGACGGCCGCGGCATCGTTAACCGCATATAGCTTTGCGACGCCTTCGTCGGAGTGGCTTTCTCGCTGCCCCCTCTGCAGCTCAACGCCGGCTCGGGAAGCCAGCAGGGAGAGGGCTTCCGGAAAGCCCACATTCTCGCTCTGCATGACGAAGTTGAATAGGTCGCCGCCGGCGCCGCATCCGAAGCAGTGCCAGGTGCCCGTCTCGGGGAAGACTATGAAGGAGGGCGTCTTCTCCACGTGGAAGGGGCAAAGCCCCTTCAGCGTCTTCCCCGCCTTCTTCAGCACGACCTTCTCGGAGACGACGTCGACTACGTCCAGCCTGGCCTTTATCTGGTCGACTACATCCCCTGCCATCTAGCCCCGCCCCTGCGACTCTCCCTCTCCCCTTGGGAGAGGGTCGGGGTGAGGACTGAACCTTCAGCGGCAACCGGTCCGCCCTCACGTCTAATAGTCGGTCGCTGCACGCCGCGCCTTCATCCCTCTGGCACGAACAGCTGCTTGTAGGTCTGCAGCGCGTAGCGGTCCGTCATGCTGGCAATGTGGTCGCATATCACCCGTTCCACCGGCTCGCCCGCCAGGTGGCTGCACAGATCGGACGGAAGATCGGAGGGGTGGGCTTTGTAGTAGTTGAACAGCTCTCGAACCAGGTAGGTAGCCTTCGAGCCCTGATCCTTGGCGAAACCGGAAAGGTACACCCGCTGAAACAGGAACTCACGAAGAGCGTCAATATAGCTTAACATAGTTAAGCTGGGACGGATAACGAGTCCGCTCTGAGCCTCTGTCTCGGGCAGTCTCCCCTCCACCACGGGCCAGCAGTTGGTGATGATGTCGACCACCATGGCGTTTATCCTCTGCCGGCCGGTGACTCCCAGCTTCGAGACCACGGTCCGGGGCACGTCGGACTCCGCGATGACCCCGGCTCGTATGGCGTCCTCCAGGTCGTGGTTCACGTAGCCGATGCTATCAGCCACCCGCACGATCTGGCCTTCCAGCGTGGATGGAACACTACCGGTGCTGGCGGCGATACTCTGCCGCACCTTGCTGTGCAGGAGGATGCCGTCGCGCACCTCCCAGGTCAGGTTCAGCCCACGACCGGACTTCTCCAGCACCTCGACCACTCGCAGGCTTTGCTCGTTGTGGTGGAAGCCCCCGGGCATCAGGCCGTTCAACGCCCCCTCGCCGGCGTGCCCGAAGGGTGTGTGGCCGAGGTCGTGACCCATGGCTATGGCCTCGGTCAGATCCTCGTTCAGGTTGAGAGCCCGAGCGATGGTCCGGGCGATCTGAGACACCTCGAGGGTGTGGGTCAGCCGGGTGCGGTAGTGGTCTCCGGCCGGCGCGACGAACACCTGGGTCTTGTGCTTCAGCCGCCGAAACGCTTTGCAATGGAGGATTCGGTCCCGGTCACGCTGAAAGGAGAGCCTCCACGGGCACTCATCCTCGGGAGTCTGCCTGCCCCGGCTGAGGCTGGCTCGAGCCGCCAAAGGCGATAACCTCTCCTCGCCCTTCTCCAAGCGTTCACGGACGGTTTCCACGGCAAAGTCCCTTCAGAGAGGCCCACAACCCGGCCACCACCTGGCGATCTACGCCGGCATGGTCCCCGGGAGGGGGAATCACCGGCTGGTGCCTTGTAGGGGCGGGTCGGGGACGACCCGCCCCTCCTCGAATGCTACTTGTCCTTCTCGGCCTGCCCGAGTGCCGCTTGAGCGGCCGCCAAACGGGCAACCGGAACCCGGAAGGGGGAGCAGCTCACGTAGTTGAGCCCCACCTGATGGCAGAACTCGATGGAGCTCGGATCCCCTCCATGCTCGCCGCAGATGCCGACCTCGAGATCGGCCCGGGTTCCGCGCCCCAACTCGACGGCCATCTTGATCAGCTTGCCGACGCCGTTCCGATCCAGGGTCTGGAACGGGTTCACCGGCAGGATCTTCCGATCCACGTACTGCAGCAGGAACTTGCCCTCGGCATCGTCCCTCGAGAAGCCGAAGGTGGTCTGGGTCAGGTCGTTCGTGCCGAAGCTGAAGAACTGGGCATCCTTGGCGATCTCGTCCGCGGTCAAAGCGGCCCGCGGGATCTCGATCATCGTCCCGACCTTGTAGTGGACCTGTACGCCGTACTCCTTCATGACCTGCTGCGCGATGTGCTCCACCTGCCCCCGGACCAGGTGCAGCTCGTTGATGTGGCCGACCAGCGGGATCATGATCTCGGGCTTGACGACGACCCCCTCCTTGGTCAGCTCGCAGGCTGCCCCAACGATAGCCCGTACCTGCATCTCTACGATCTCCGGGTAGAGAATGCCCAGGCGGCATCCCCGCAGCCCCAGCATCGGGTTCGCCTCGCGCATCGATCCGACGGCCTGGAGCAGCCGCTCCTTCTGAGCCAGCTCCTGGGGCCGATCGCCCCTGAGCCTCAGCTCCGTGACCTCGACCAGCAGGGTCTCGTGGTCGGGGAGGAACTCGTGGAGCGGCGGGTCGATGGTTCGGATGATGACGGGCAGGCCGGCCATCGCCCGGAAGATACCGACGAAGTCCCCCTTCTGAATGGGAAGCAGCTCGTCGAGAGCCGACCGGTAGGAGCTGAGAGGGCCCGAGGCCTCCCTCTCCAGCTCGGCGATTCGCTCCTGCAGAGCGCCCTTGCGGTCCGCCGTGGCCGAAGCCAGGTCGGCCTTGGCCTTCTCCAGCTCGGCACCGAGGCGCGCGGCTTCCGGGGCCGCGAGGATCATCTTCTGGACGATGGGGAGCCGGTCGGTCTCCATGAACATGTGCTCGGTGCGGCAGAGGCCGATCCCCTCGGCGCCGTACTCCCGAGCCTTTATGGCATCGCGCGGATAGTCCGCGTTGGCCCACACGCCCAGCCGCCGCTTCTCGTCGGCCCACTTCAGGATCTGGTCCAGATCCTTCAACTCGCCGAAGCTGGGGGCCCGAACCGGGATCTCACCCACGAACACCTCGCCGGTGGCGCCGTCGATGGAGATGACGTCGCCCTCCTTCACCACCTTGCCGCCGGCGGTGAACTGGCGGCGCTCCCCGTCCACCACGACCCCCTCGGCACCGGACACGCAGGGCTTGCCCATGCCCCGAGCCACCACGGCCGCGTGGCTGGTTGCGCCGCCGCGGGCGGTGAGCACACCCTGGGCGGCGATCATCCCATGGACGTCGTCCGGAGAGGTCTCGGTGCGGACCAGCACCACCCTCTGTCCGGCTTTGCCCCACTCTTCCGCCCTGTCAGGATCGAAAACGGCCTTGCCCACAGCCGCGCCGGGGGAGGCGTTCAGCCCCTTGGTCAGCATCCTGCCCTCCCGGGCGGCACCATCCTTGGCGCTCGGATCGAACCCGGGCAGCAGCAGCTGCACCACGTGGCCGGGCTCCACCCGCATGATGGCCTCTTCGGGGGTGATGATCCCCTCCTTCACCATGTCGACGGCGATCTTCACCGCGGCCTGGGCCGTCCTCTTGCCGGAGCGGGTCTGCAGCATGTACAGCTTCCCACGCTCGACGGTGAACTCCATGTCCTGGATGTCGCGGTAGTAGCTCTCCAGTCGCTGCGCGATCTCCTTGAACTGCTGCGCCACCTGGGGCAGCTCGTCCTGCAAGCGGGCGATCGGCTCCGGGGTCCGGATGCCGGCCACCACGTCCTCGCCCTGGGCGTTGATCAGGAACTCGCCGTACAGCGCCTTCTCACCCGTCGAAGGATTGCGGGTGAAGGCCACGCCGGTGCCCGAGTCGTTCCCCATGTTCCCGAAGACCATGGTCTGAACGTTGACCGCGGTGCCCAGGGTGTGGGGAATCTTGTTGTAGTTGCGGTAGTCGATGGCACGCTTGCCGTTCCAGGAACCAAACACGGCCCTGATGGCCAGCCGGAGCTGTTCGTAGGGATCGGTGGGGAAGTCGCTGCCGGTCGCCGCCTTGAAGATGACCTTGTACTCCTCGACGATCCTCTTCAGGCTGTCGGCGCTCAGCTCGGCGTCGGACTTGACTCCGGTCCTCTCCTTGTACTGGTCGAGGACGTGCTCGAACTTGCCGCCTTCGATCCCCATGACGATGCGGCCGAACATCGAGATGAACCGCCGGTAGGCATCGTAGGCGAAGCGCTCGTCGCGGGTGAGGGCGGCCAGCCCCTTGACGGTCTCATCGTTGAGGCCCAGGTTCAGCACCGTGTCCATCATGCCGGGCATGGAGAACTTGGCACCCGAGCGGACCGACACCAGCAGCGGATTGTTCGGATCGCCCAGCTTCTTGCCGGTCTTCCGCTCCACCTCTTTCAGGGCCGACATCGCCTGGTCCCACATGCCCTCAGGAAACCGCTCCCCGATGGCCAGGAACTCGTTGCAGGCCTCCGTGGTGATGGTGAAGCCGGGGGGCACCGGCAGCCCCGCTTTGGTCATGGAAGCTAGCCCTGAACCTTTACCCCCGAGGAGATCGCGCCAGGATCCCTCCCCCTCCTCGAAGAGATACACCCACTTCTTCCCGGTGGATGAGGGCTTGCTCGATGTCTGGGTCTGAGCCATAGGGTTTCTCTCCTCCTACTTATTGCAGACACCCGGAGTACCGCACGGCCCGATACCCTCTGCACCGGTGGCGGGCACTCCCTGGGCACGCTGTCCGACTCCAGTCACGGCTTGTAGGCGTCGGCAAACCAGGCGGGCAACTCATCGATGGGAACCCGCACCTGCGTCATGGTGTCCCTCTCGCGGATGGTCGCGGCGTTATCTTCCAGACTCTGGAAGTCGATAGTGACGCAATAGGGTGTGCCGATCTCGTCCTGCCTTCGATAGCGGCGGCCGATGCTCTGGGTGTCATCGTAGGCCGTCATCAGCAACGGACGGACCAGCTTCTGTGCTTTCTTGGTCAGGTCTACCAGATCGGGCTTGCGAGAGAGGGGTAGGAAGGCCACCTTGATCGGGGCGAGATCCTTGTGGAAACGCATCACCACTCGTGTCTCTTCCTTGTCCGGCTCCTCATCGTAGGCGTCGACCAAAAAAGCCAAAGTCGCCCGATCGGCGCCGGCCGAGGGCTCGATCACGTAGGGGAGGAACCGCTCCCGGGTCTGCTCCTCGAAGTAGGTCAGATCCTCACCGCTGGCGGCCTGGTGCTGCCGCAGGTCGAAATCGGTTCGGTTGGCGATGCCCTCCAGCTCCGACCAGCCGAACGGGAAGTGGTACTCGATGTCCACCGTCGCCTTGGCGTAGTGGGCCAACTCCTCGCGGGCGTGCTCCCGCAGCTGCAGGTTCTCCTCTCGCATCCCGTAGCGGCTGTACCAGCCCCTTCGATCCTCGACCCACTTCCGGTGCCACTCCTCGTCGCTCCCGGGGGTAACGAAGTACTCGATCTCCATCTGCTCGAACTCGCGGGTCCGGAAGGTGAAGTTGCCCGGCGTGATCTCGTTTCGGAAGGCCTTGCCCACCTGAGCGATGCCGAAGGGGAGCTTGCGGCGCGTAGTAGTCTGGACGTTCTTGAAGTTGAAGAAGATACCCTGCGCCGTCTCCGGTCGCAGGTAGGCCACGGAAGCTTCGTCCTCCACAGGCCCCACGAAGGTCTTGAACATCATGTTGAACTGCCGGGCCTCGGTCAGCTCGCCGCCACAAGCGGGGCACCGATCGGTTTCCAGGTGATCGGCCCGAAACCGTTGCCTGCACACCAGGCAGTCCACCAGGGGATCGGTGAAGCTCTCGAGGTGACCGGAGGCGCGCCACACCTGGGGGGCCATCAGGATGGCTGCGTCGATGAGAACCATGTCATCGCGCTCCTGGACCACACTCCTGGTCCAGGCCGCCTTGACGTTGCTCTTTAGCAGACTCCCGAGAGGTCCGTAGTCCCAGGTGCTGGCGAAACCGCCGTAGATCTCACTGCTGGGGAAGATGAAACCTCGTCTCTTGCAGAGGGAGACGATGGTGTCCATGTCAGGTACGGGACGGCCCAAAAGCTTTCCTCCTCAGAAAAAAGACCTTCTCGCCACATAGCGGGCGAGAGGCCCCCATCCTGACCGAAATGATATCCGACGCCCAGGGCAAAGTCAACGAACCTACTACTCCCCCGCCACGATGGTTCTGACAGGTGTCATCCTGAGCGACAGCGAAGGATCTCCTCTCGCCACGGGGGAGATGCTTCGCTGCGCTCAGCATGACAGTACATGTCACCTTCTCTGTGGTCGTGTACTAGATCAGTCCCAGCTTGCGCAGCTCCTCCCAGCGCTCTGGCCGGAGCAGCTCCGGGCGCCTCCGCAGGGTGCGCAGCAGGCTCTGCTCCCGCCGCCATCGGGCTACTCGAGCGTGATCCCCCGAGAGCAGCACCTCCGGCACCTCCCAGCCGCGGAAGCTGGCCGGACGGGTGTAATGGGGGTACTCTAACAACCCCGCCGCGAAGGACTCTTCCAGGGTGGATTCCTCGCCGCCCAGCACCCCGGGGATCAGCCTGGTCACCGCGTCTACCACCACCATCGCGGCCAGCTCCCCGCCCGTCAGGACGTAGTCCCCGATGGACAGCTCGTCGTCCACCAGCTGCTCCCGAACCCTCTCGTCCACCCCCTCGTAGTGGCCACACAGCAGCACAAGGTGCTCCAACCGGGACAGCTGCTGCGCGATCGCCTGGCGAAACACCCGCCCCTGGGGGCTCATCAGCACGACCCGAGAGCCTTCCCGGCGGAGTGACTCCACCGCGGCGAAGATCGGCTCCGGCTTCAGCACCATGCCAGGACCGCCGCCGAAGGTGTAGTCGTCCACCACCTGGTGCCGGCCCGTCGCGAAGTCGCGCAGGTTGTGAACCCCGATCTCCAGCAGCCCTCGATCCCTCGCCCGGCCGAGGATGCTCTCCTCCAGCAGGCCGCGGAACATGCCCGGGAACAGAGTGATTACGTCGACCTTCATTCTTCGGCCTCCTGTGGGATCTATGCCCTCGGCCCCATCGGCGGTCCCCGGGGAACGCACGGCCTCTCGACCCCGGTCGATGGTCCGCAGAGCCGGGGAGGCCGCTCAGCAACTTCTGAGCCGCCTCTCCGGCAGGAGCCTGCCGGGTCCGGGAAGGGCTAGCGCAGCTCCTTCGAGGAGAAGGAGTGGGGGAGCAGATCGCTCAAACGAGCGTGAAACTGCTCGGCGGTGGCGCCAAAGCTGAACACCTCGACATCGGGCCCGAACTCGATCAGCGCCTGGCGGCAGGCACCACAGGGCGGGCAGGGCTCCGCGGTTGGGGTGTAGATGGCGACGGCCAGGACCCGCCTGTGGCCTCGGGCAACTGCCTGGAACAGGGCGTTCCGCTCGGCGCAGATCGTGAGGGAGTAGGAGGCGTTCTCCACGTTGCAGCCGGCAAACAGCTCGCCTTCCTCCACCAGCACCGCCGCCCCCACCTTGAAGCCGCTGTAGGGGACGTAGGCCTGCTCCGAGGCAGCCCGGGCCAGCTCTCGCATCTTCCGTACGATCGGGTCGGCCAACTCCACCGATGCTACCCCCTCTCGGGTGCCGGCGCCGGCTCAACCCGCATCTTCACCTTCTTGATCCGCTTGCCGGCCGTAGAGAGGACCGTGATGGACAGGCCGTCGACCTCTATCTTGTCCCCCACCACGGGGATCTTCCCCAGCCGGTCGTACACCAGGCCACCGACGGTGTCGTACTCACCGTCGGCCAGGGTGACCGACAGGGTTTCGTTGACGTCGTGGATGCTCACCCGGGCGTCGAAGATCGCCTCCTGGTCGCCCAGCCTCTCGATCGGCTTCTCCTCCAGGTCGTACTCGTCCTGGATCTCGCCGACGATCTCCTCCAACAGGTCCTCGATGGTGACCACCCCCGCGGTGCCGCCGTACTCGTCCACCACGATGGCCATGTGCACCTTGCCCTGCTGCATCTCGTGGAGCAACTCGTTGATCTTCTTCGACTCGGGGATGAAGTGGGGGGGGCGGCTGAGGCTTCGAGCCGGCTCCTCCAACGACCCGCCGTCCATGTGGCGGAGGAGATCCTTCGCGTAGACTATCCCCACGATATTGTCGATGGTCTCCTCGTAGATCGGTATCCGGGAGTGGCCCTTGGACTTGATGGTCTCCAGCACCTGCCGCAGCGGCTCGCTCGCCTCCACAGCCGCCACGTCCACCCGAGGCACCAGGATCTCCTTCGCCGTGCGATCCCCCATCTCGAAGATGCCGTGGATCATCTCCCTCTCTTCCTCCTCGAGAGTTCCTTTCTCCTCCGCGGCATCGACTATCATCCTCAGCTCCTCGTCGCTCGCCGTGCCGATCCCGGCGATCAACTCCCGATCCATGGGAACCACCAGGCGGGTCAGCGCCCGCAGCGGCATCGTAACGGGCCTGAGCAGGAGGTTGCCCACCCGCATCGGACCCTGTAGCAGGATGAGGGTATCGTCCGGGTGCAGAGAGCCGACGGCTCTCGAGGACAGCTGCACCCAGATCAGCCCCAGGAGGGCCAGGCAACCGGCGAGGAATCCGCTTGTGGTATCGAAACCGAAGTACTCACCGACCAGCAGGGTGAGCACCACGGCGCTCAGCGCCAGGCTAACCCCATTGGCCGCTGCCAGGGAGCTCTCCAGGGTCGCACCCTCCTCCATCAGCCCCAACAGGTAGCGGGCGCGGGGCACGCCCTCGCCGGCCAGGTAGCGGAGGCGGCCCTTATTCAGCTTCAGCAGGGCCCCGTATCCCGCGGAGCTTCCAACCACCAGTGCCAGCAGTATCAGCAGCGCACTCAGACTCGTCCAAACGTCCACGTCTACCAGATCCTCTAGTTGGAAACCTCCAACTTCTCTAGCCAAATAGGCTGCTCAGTGAGATGTCCTTGTGAATTCGAAGGATGGACTCGGCGATCAACGGACCAACGCTCAGGACCTCCAGCTTCCTGGAGCCCGTTTCCCGTTCCAGGGGGATAGTGTTGGATACCACCACCTGCTTGATGGGAGATTGCTCGATAGCCTCTAAGGCGTCGTCGGCGAAGATGCCGTGGGTAGCGCAGGCGTAGACCTCGGTGGCGCCCCGCTCCAGAAGCGCCTCCGTCGCCAGCAGCAGCGTGCTGCCCGTCGCGATCATGTCGTCCACGATGATGGCAGTCTTCCCCTTGACCTCCCCGACCATCTCCAGCTTATGGCTGTTCTCCTGGTCGCGGCGCTGGCGATAGATGATGGCAAGAGACGCGCCCAGCCTCTCCCTGAAGTCGTTGGCTCTCGCCACGCCCCCTGTATCTGGAGAGACCACCACCGCGTCGGAGAGGTCCAGCCTCTCGAAGTAGCTGGCCAGGAGACCACCGGCCCGCAAGTGATCCACGGGAATATCGAAAAAGCCTTCGATGGCGGGCGAGTGCAGGTCCACCGCCAGGATGCGGTCCGCTCCCCCTCGGGTGATGACGTTGGCCAGCACCTTCGCCGAGATCGGCTCGCGGCTCTGGGTCTTCTTCTCCTGCTTGGCGTAGGCCAGGTACGGAATGACCGCCGTGACCCTCGAAGCCGAGGATCTACGCACGGCGTCTATCATCAGCAGCAGCTCGACGATGTGGTGATCGCAGGGCGAGCACAGGCTCTGGATTACGAAGACGTCGGACCCCCGAACGTTCTCCTCCAACCGGATGCGGGTCTCCCCGTCCTCGAAGGTACCCACGGTCGCCCGCCCGCCGGGCACGCCCAGGCATCCCACTATCTCAGCAGCCAATCGAGGGTTCGAACTGCCGGAAAAGATCTGCAGCCTAGCCTCCACTTTCCTCTCCCCCCGCCCCTTCATCTCTGCGCCCTGACTCCCCTCGAGGCTTCTCGCTCTCGCGCGGTCGTGCAGGGACGCCAAACACCACTTCGCCCGGCGGCACGTCCCGAGTCACCACCGACCCGGCCCCCGTCACGGCGCCGTCTCCCACCTCCACGGGCGCACGCAGCATGGTATCGCTGCCCAGGAACACTCCCCTGCCGACCTTCGTTCGGTGCTTCCTCTTCCCGTCGAAGTTGCAGGTGATCGTGCCGGCTCCGACGTTGGTGCCGGCACCGACCTCGGCATCTCCAAGATAGCTGAAGTGGTGCATCTGGACGGCCTCACCGATGGTGCTGTTCTTCACCTCGGCGTAGTTGCCGAGTCGCACGTCCGAGGCGATGCGGGCCCCGGGTCTCAGGTGCGAAAAGGGTCCGATTCTCACCCGGTCCGCCACCTCGGACCCTTCGACCACCGACGCAAACAGGGTGCAATCGTCGCCGATCGTGGAGTCCACCACCACCGAGTTGGGTCCTATCTCGCACCTCTGGCCGACGATCGTTCGTCCCCTCAAGTGGGTGCCCGGCTGGATCACCGTGTCGACCCCTATGGAGACTTCCTTGCCGACGTAGGTGGAAAGGGGATCGACTATCGTTACCCCCTGCAGCATCAGGGTGCGGCAGATCCGCTCCCTCACGATCCGATCCGCCTCGGCCAGCTGCACCCGATCGTTTACCCCCATGACCTCCGCAGGATCCTCTGCCTCCACTGCCCGCACCTCCCGGCCCTGCGCCACGGCGATTCCCACCACGTCGGTGAGGTAGTACTCCCCCTTGGCGCTCTTTTCCAGCCTCCCCAGGTTGGCCGCCAGCCACGGCCCGTCGAAGCAGTAGAGGCCGCTGTTGATCTCCGTTATCCCCTTCTCCTCCTGGGTCGCATCGGCCTCCTCCACTACGGCTCTCACTCTACGGTCGCCATCCCGCACTACGCGCCCGTAACCCGTGGGGTTAGCAAGCCGTGCCGACAACATGACGATGGCGGCATCTCCCAGGGCGGAAACCATGCGGGAGAGGGTGGCTGAGCGAAGCAGGGGGGTGTCCCCGTAGAGGACGAGCAGACGCCGAGGAACCGGGTCCAGCACCCGAATCGCCTGTTGCAGTGCATGGCCTGTCCCCAGTTGAGGCTCTTGCAGAACGTAACGGGCCAAGTCGCCGACCGCCGCCTTCACCTGATCGGCCTGGTGGCCCACCACCATCACGGGGCGCGAAACCCCAGCGCCGAAGGCAGCGTCCAGGATGTGAGATATGATGGGGTCACCCGCAACGGGGTGAAGGATCTTGTGGCGGCCGGAGCGCATCCTGGTGCCCATCCCCGCGGCGAGGATCACGGCAACCAGGTCCGATTCTGAGCTAGGTTGTTCTGGAGTGTCGTCCATAAAATGAGAGAACCCGGCGGTGGCCAAAGGTCTACTTAGGAATGTTACTAGCATTAGCCACCGGTGTCAAGGCGATGAAGGCAGGCTGAGCCGGCCCTCCAAGCCCGTCCTGTCGATCCCTTGCGCCGCCGGTAATGCCCTTTGCCCCCGCGAATAGGGTCCAGGCCGTCCTCTAGAGGGTTTTCCCTGCCTTCCAAGTCCAGCCACAAGTGGCTGGCAGCAGCCTCTCGGCCCTGGGGACAGAGGCTTGCACCTCTGCCCCCTTTCCCCATGAAGGGCAGCCGCCTTCACTTGACTGCGATGACCCGGCCCCCGGTCATCCGCTCCAGGTCCGCCGGTCCCAAGCGGAAAACCGCGTTGGGGCTGCCCGCGGCCGCCCAGATCTCGGGGTACTGCAGGAGATCCTCGTCGATGAAGGTCTCGATCCGCTCCACGTGCCCCACCGGCGGAACCCCGCCGATGACGTAACCCGTGTGCGCCCGCACGAAGTCCGGGTCGGCCCTCTCTATCGGCTCGCCCACGATCTCGGCCATCCTCTTCTCGTTCACCCTGTTTGGGCCGGAGGCTACCACCAGGATCGGCTTCCGAGAGTGCTTTCCCTTGAACACCAGCGACTTGACGATCTGCTCCACACCGCAGCCAACCGCGGCCGCCGCCTCGACGGCGGTCCGCGTGGACTGGGGCAACTCGACCACCTCCAGCGACAATCCAAGGGCCTTCAGCGCCTCCTGGACCCTCTGGGCGCTGGGGCTGAGGGACTCGGACATCTGCACCTCCAAGTTTGCGCAGCATGGACTACCTTGTGGATTCTACTGCAGATCCCTGCCGGATGCACGACCGCTGACGGCTGACGGCTGATAGCTGACGCATGAGGTTCTCCCTCTTCCGGCTTTCCGAGATCCTTCACCGCGCCGCTATCGGCGCTGCCTTGTGCCACGAGACGGTTCCCGTCAGTTGATACACCTCGAGCTTCTGGAAGAACTCCAATCCGAACTTCTCCCAGCGTCGCCCGGACCGACCGGCCTTCTTGCTCAGAAACAGACCAAGCCTCGCAGCACGCGGTTCACTTCGTCCACCATTGGCTTCACCGCTTACGGCAACCGATACCGCGGCGCCGTGATCGCCTTGATGCGCCCCCGCACCGCTGGCGGACACCGTTGCTGCGTGAGAGATAGATGAGTACTGGTCGCCACATGAAGCCCATCCCCTTCCTGCAGGTTATGGCCCACCTTCAGGCTATGGGCTCTGGAGCAGAGGGAGCCTCCTGAACGAGGTGGTTCCTGTTTTCTCAACGCACACATCCGCGCCAAAGTGGCAGGACGAGGGCATGGCGAGTAACCCGGACAGGGTTCGAGAACGCGCGGCGAGCCAATTTGGAGTGCGGTGGCTTGCCACCGCTTTCGTCCCGACCAAGAGCCACGGCAAGCCGCAGCACTCCGACGGGCAGCCCGGTCGGTTGCCCCCGGCTGACGCTGACGCACAGGAGAAGCCCCGGCCAGGCTACACCCCTGCCGGCCGGGGACGCGCCTCCTCGGCCTTTAGGGTCCGGGCCACAAGGGGTTGGTAGCCCGCCCGGGAGAGGCGGTCCGAGGCCGCTCCGGCCGCAGACTTGCCCGGGAAGAGGGCATAGAGCGCCGGACCCGCGCCGGAAAGGTGGACCCCGGGCGCACCGGCCTCCAGCAGCGCCCGCCGGCACTCGCCCAGGGAAGGGAACAGCCGGTCGGCCACCGACTCGAAGCTGTTGGACAGGAGATCCTCCTGCAGGGGGCGTCGCTCCCGGATTGTCCGCACCAGACGGCTCGTCCGCTCGCCGCTGGACCAGGCGCCGGGCGTGAGCCTGCGGTACAGCTCGGCCGTCTTGGCCGATAGGGAATGGGAGGGCACCAGGAGAACCATCCAGTGGGTCGCGAGGTCCGGGAGGGGGTCGACGACCTCTCCCCTGCCCCTCGCCAGGGCCGTCCCGCCGGACAGGAAGAAGGGCACGTCGGAGCCCAGGCGGGCCGCCAGCGACCGCAGCTCTTCCGGCGCGGAAGCCAGGCCCCACAGTCGCGCCAGGCCGACCAAGGTCACCGCGGCGTCGGCGCTTGCCCCACCAAGCCCCCCGGCGATAGGTATGCCCTTGGCCAGGGTGATCCTGGCCCCTCCCGAGGCTCCGTGCGCCTCTCTCAATGCTCGGGCGGCCCGCAGCACCAGGTTGTCCTCGCCTGCCAGCTCCGCCGGCTCGCACACCAGGGAGAGCTCCGCGGTCTCCTCCATCACCAGCCGATCGGCCAGGCTGATCGACTGCATGACGGTTCGCACCTCGTGGAACCCGTCCGGGCGCTTGCCGAGCACCTCCAGGGAAAGGTTGACCTTGGCGTAAGCCGTCACCTCCACTCGCTTCATGGGGTTTGCTCCGACTGCCACCTGGCCCTGGCATCCTGGTGGGCATGGTACAGCCTCGCCCACTCCTTCAGGGAGAGGGTCTGGGCGCGGCGGGAAGGCTCAATGCCAGCCCTCTCCAGCACCTCGAAGACGCCGCCCGGAGGAAACCACAGGCTCTGGGAAAGGGAGTTGTGTAGCTGCTTCCGGCGGCGGCTGAACCCGGCGGCCACGATCCGCAGCAGCGCCTCCGGATCCTCCACATCGACAGGCGGACGGTCGTAGACCTCCAGCTTGAGGACCGTGGAATCCACCTTGGGAGCAGGATAGAAAGCGCCGGCCAGGACGTCGCGCACCACGGTCACGCGGGAATACAGCTGCACCATGATGGACAGGAGGCTCGTGTCGCCGGGCTTCGCCGCGATCCGCTCCGCCACCTCACGCTGCACCATCACCACCGCCAGAGTAGGCTTGGCAGCGGCGGTCAGCATGTGCCGGAGCGCAGGCGACGTGATGGCGTACGGGAGGTTGGCCACCATCTTGTAGGGCCCCGAGAAGACCGCCGCGGGATCGAAGTCCAGGTAGTCACCCTGGATGACCCGCAGATTCGCGGCGCCCGCCACCAGCTGAGGGAGCAGCTCGGCCAGCCTTCGGTCCAGCTCCACCGCCACGACCCGGCCGGCGGCCTTCACCAGCTCGCGGGTCAGAACCCCGAGACCGGGGCCCACCTCCAGCACCTCATCGGTGGCCTGCAGCTCGGCCGCGGCGACGATGTCCCTGACGACGTACTGGTCGGTGAGGAAGCTCTGGGAGAAGCCCTTCCGAGCGGAGAGGCCGAGCTTCCGCAGGAGAGCCCGGGGGGTCAGTTGAGCCAGCTCCTCCGGCGACGGAACCCCCGCCGGCTGCTGCATCTTACGTCGTGCCGTTGTCTCCCGTCGATCCGCCATTCCGCTTCGATCCCCCACCCTGCCTTTTCACCAATCGTACCACGCCGACGGCGTAGCGCGGTCTCAATCCATCAGCAATCGCAGCAGGTCCAGTGGAAGCCAGGAGGTGAGGGGGGCGGACAAGAGAACCGCCAGGGGGACCCGGAGCCTCTGCCCCGCCGTTTGGCCGCTGAAGAAGGCCAACACCATGGACACGAGGGTCACCGGCTCGAAGGGGAGGTGAGAGGCCAGCCGAACCAGGATTGCCAGCGCCACGGGGACGTGGATCGCCAGGATCCATTGCCAGGAGAGCTTCTTGACGTTGCCCCGCCAGTAACCGAAGGGCACGTTCAGAGCGAAGACCACGGCCACATCGAGCCAGAGGGTCATAGGGGCCAACCTCCTCGGTTGATGGGTGCGTCCCAGCCGCCGGGAAAGGAGAGACCGCCCCAGGGGCCACGGCGCGAGTCCATGGCGCCAAGAGGCGGTGGCGAATTCGCCACCGCCCCGTGGTCTCTGACGAAGAGACGGTCGTGCACCCGTTGTCGACCCAGGCCCCCCGACGGTGCCTGACTAGCCTGCTCCGGCCAGGTTGCCCTGCGGCACCCGAAGATAACCAGTTACCGCTGCTTCCTTCCGGACCTGACGGGGTTCCTGAGTCTCCGCCGCGCAGGACCAAGCCCTCTACGCCACTGAGCCAAGCCCTGGTCGAAAAGCACTGAGCCTCGAACGGGAATTCGACCCCGCTATAGCGGGTTGCGGGTACAGGGCACCGCTAGTTCCCCGTCTAGCACGACCAATTAGATTCTAGCCGGGCTATCACCCCGGTGTCAAGGGAGACAACAACGATGCGGTCCGGCGAGCCGCATCGCCGGGGGCGCAGCCTACTCCGTCTCGCGAGCCGGCGCGATTACCCCCAGACCACCCATGTAAGGCCGCAGCGCCTCGGGGATCACCACCGAACCATCGGCCTGCTGGTAGTTCTCCAGCACCGCCGCCATGGTGCGCCCCACCGCCAGACCCGACCCGTTCAGGGTGTGGACGAACTCAGCCTTCGCACCTGCCTCGGGCCGGTAGCGGATGTTCGCCCGTCTGGCCTGGAAGTCCACGAAGTTGCTGCAGGAGGAGATCTCCACGTATCTGCCCTGGCCGGGCATCCACGCCTCAGGGTCGTACTTCTTGGCCGCGGCGAACCCCACGTCGCCGGTGCACATCATGCTCACCCTGTAGGGGATCTCCAGCCGCTTCAGCACGTCCTCGGCGTCCCCCAGCAGCTTCTCCAACTCATCGTAGGAGCTGCCCGGCTCGACGAACTTGACCAACTCCACCTTGTCGAACTGGTGCACCCGGATCAGCCCTCGGGTGTCCCGACCGGCCGAGCCCGCCTCACGGCGGAAGCAGGCCGTGTAGGCCACGTAGTGGAGGGGCAGGGTACCAGGCTCCAGGATCTCGTCCCTGTGCATGTTGGTCACCGGCACCTCAGCCGTCGGCACGAGGAAGAGATCGTCGGGATCGGTCCGGTAGGCATCCTCCTCGAACTTAGGCAGCTGGCCCGTGCCAACCATGCACTCTCGGCGGACGAGATACGGGGGGTATATCTCGGTATAGCCGTGCTCGGTGGTGTGCATATCCAGCATGAAGGAGACGATGGCCCGCTCCAGCCTGGCACCCAATCCCTTCAGCAGGCCAAATCGCGCTCCAGAGATCTTAGCCGCGCGCTCGAAATCCATGATGCCCAGCCGCTCGCCGATCTCCCAATGAGGGCGGGGCTCGAAATCGAAGCTCTTCGGCTCGCCCCAGCTCCGAACCACCACGTTCTGCGTCTCGTCCTTCCCCTCGGGAACGGACTCGTTCGGGATGTTGGGGACCAGCAGGAGTAGCTGCTCCAGCCGCTCGTCGATATCCTTGATAGTCGGCTCCAGCTCCTTGATCCGCTGGGACAGCTGCCTCATCTCGGCGATCCGATCGGCGATGGTCGACTTGTCCTTGACCTTCGCGATCTCGCCTGAGGCCCGGTTCTGCTCGGCCCGCATGGCCTCAAGCTGGGACAGCAGTTGGCGCCGGCGGACGTCCAACTCCAGGATCTCGTCCACCGGTGCGGTCTCGTGTCGCTTCCGTAGCGACTCCTTTACGACGTCGGGATGATCGCGGATGAACTGCAGGCTAAGCAAAATTGCACCTCACCATTCTCAGTGATGAGTCATGAGTGATGAGTAACGGGTCCCACCGCCCATTACCCATTACTCATTACTCATCGCTCTGGACCTACCACTGGCGGCCACTCGCGCCAGATCCACGACGATCTCGCCTTCCTCCGGTAGCCGCTGCACCACCAGGTTGTCCTTGAAGACGACGACCGACAGCCCCATGGGCGTCCCCAGCTCCATCCCCAGCGCCTCCAGGGCCACCGCCGCCTCCACCGCCGTATCGTCCGCCACCGTTTCCAGGTCACCCTGGATCCGGATCCACCCGCTGCCTTCCTCCCAGCGACGCAGCTCGATGGAGGGACCATCGGGTCTCAGGGTGATCTCCCTCGAGGCGTGCCCCGTCGCCGGTTGCACCACAGCGCTGCGTCGGGTTCCCGTCTCCACCAGGTCCGGGCAGCTCCCCTCGCGGCGGCTCACGTAGACCTCCACCAGGTACCCTTTCAAACTGGTGTGGGACTCCACGCGCAGATAGAGGGACAGATCGTCGTACCCAAAGTATAGCCGTTTCAGCAGAGCGCTGCCCTGCTGCATCGCCCCCGTGGAGCCCTTCGGTTCCACGTATCCCGCCGATGCCCACGGCTCGGGGGAGAGATCGCCCCCCTCCAGCGAGGGACGCACGTAGTCGCTGGGACTGCGACTGGTCAGTTTGGGCACCTGACTGATGATCGGCGTGCCGACCCATTCCGGCATGGGCAGCTCCAGGGCCCGGTAGACGCCCTTGAGGAAGTGCCGGAACAGCCGGTCGAACATGTCGTCCTGGTCGGAGACGTTGTGGCTGTAGTACCACCAGAACCAATCGCTCCCCTCGGCAGCCATCATACACCGCCTGGCGCGGCTCAGCTGTCCGTCGGGCAGGGTTCCACGGCTCTCGGCCTCGGCCAGGGCTGTACGAGTCCGCGTCAGATACTCCCACCCCCGGTTCTGGGTGTCCTCGCCTATCCAGGTCTCCAGATCGCCGTTGATCCAGGAACCGGTAGCCAGCCGCAGGATCTCTTCGCGAGGCGGGAACTGGTTCAAGAACTCCGACACCGTCGCGGGGCGCACCCTGCTCTCCCGCGAGAGCATCTCGTACAGCGCTCGCAGGAAGGTCTCCCCGTTCCGCTCGTAGTACTCCCAGCAGTTCTCCCCATCCAGGACGATGGGCACCAGGTAGGGCACCGGATCCTCCTTCACCATCTCGTGGATGGCGATGAAGCGGAACATCAGATCCTCCGCTGCCTGCCGGCCGTTCATGCCCTGATAGGTGAAGCCGATGCGATCCGAGAGGTAGTGGTCCCGAAACACCATCGCCACCCTGTGATCCCCCGACCCGGCCCAGTAGGGTTGGTACAGAAAGCGTGGGTCGGAAAGGTAACCCCAGCCGTTCCGCTCGATGTTGCGCCCCAGGGAGCGAGCGAGGATCGCCTCGTCGGTGGCCAACCAGCGGATCTCGGGCACATCTCGGAGCAGGTCGATCAGCGGTTGGCTGACGGACCCCTCGGACGGCCACAGTCCGGCCGGTGGCCGCTCGAACACCGATTCGTGGTAATCCACGGCCAGTCTCAGCTGCTCCAGGGCATCTTGCCGCTGCTGAAAGCGCTCGCTGGGAAGGCGCAGCCAGGGGCTCGGCTCCTGGCCGCAGTTGGAGTCCATTACCAGGGGCAGAATGGGGTGGTAATAGGGGGAAGCTGTCAGCTCCACCTGTCCGCGCCGCTGAAGGCGGCGATAGGTGGTCAATGTGACCCCTATCAGCCCCCGCTGCTTGTCGAGGATAGTGCCCACCTCGTCCAGGGAGAAGTGGGAACCCTTGGCCACCAGCGCCCTCAGCTCCGGATCCCGCTGGATCCAGGTGGGATCGATCCATGCCAGGTTGAACCAGGCGACCAGGTCTCTCCAGTAGGTCTCGCCCAGCAGGTCCAGGTCTCCCCCGGCCTCCTCCTTCAGTCTCATCAGCTGCCAGTACCGAGGGTAGGAGCGGATGAAGTTGTCCCTGTTGACGCTGTAGAAGAGGGAATCGACGAACTGCTTCTCCTCCGGGGAAAGCCGCTCCTGCAGGCTGACCTTCCAGGCCCGGTCCAGGACCGTGCCGTTGGCATAGCCCTGCAGCTGCTCCAGCAAAGAGGGAACGAAGTTGAAGGTGGCGTGGACGGAGGGGTAATCCTCCAGTACCTCCGCCATGTGGAGGTAGTCCTTCGTCGAGTGGAGCCGCACCCACGGAAGGAGATACTCGCCGCTGTCCTCGTCCAGGTAATAGGGCTGATGCATGTGCCAGACGAAGGCAACGTAGAGAGGGTGCTGCATCGGAAAAGCTATTCCCTGGCCCTCAACTGCGGGAAGAGTATCACCTCTCGGATGGAGGCATTGCCGGTGAACAGCATCACCAGCCGGTCGATCCCCACCCCAAGACCGCCCGTGGGTGGCATCCCATGCTCGAGGGCCGTGAGGAAATCCTCGTCCATGGGCTGCGTCTCCTCGTCGCCCGCCGCCCGCTCGGCCAACTGCTGGACGAAGCGCTCCCTCTGCTCCAGGGGATCATTCAACTCGCTGAAGGCATTCGCAATCTCTATGCCCCCTACGAAGGCCTCGAACCGCTCCACCACCGACGAATCGTCCCGCTTCCGCTTCGCCAGCGGCGACGTCTCGATCGGATAATCCACCAGGAAGGAGGGCTGGATTAGCTTCGGCTCCACGTAGTTGCTCAGCAGGGTATCGATCAGCTTGGTCCGAGAGCTGCCTGGATCCGGGTGCATTCCGATCTCCCGCATGGCCCCGTACAGCGCCTCGGTCGTCGCGTAATCCTCGTAGTCGATGCCGCTCTCGATCCGGATGGCATCCCTCATCTTCACACGCGGCCAGGGGGGCCGCAGGTCGATGCTGTTTCCGCCGAACTCGATCTTGTGGGTCCCCAGCACCTGCTCCGCCACGCAGGAGACCATGTGCTCGACCAGCGCCATGATGTCGTTGTAGTCGGCGTAGGCCTGGTAGAGCTCCATCATGGTGAACTCGGGGTTGTGCCGGGTGGAGATGCCCTCGTTTCGGAAGTTGCGGCCGATCTCGAAGACCCTCTCGAAGCCGCCAATGACGCACCGCTTCAGGTAAAGCTCCAGGGCGATCCGCAGGTAGAGGTCCCGATCCAGGGCGATGTGGTGGGTCGCGAAGGGCCTCGCCGCCGCCCCCCCGTGGATCGGCTGCAGGACGGGGGTCTCCACCTCCAGGAAGTCCCGCTCCACCAGGTAGCGACGAATGCCGTCGATGATCCGGCTCCTGGTCTGGAAGATGCGGCGCACCTCCTCGTTGGAGATCAGGTCCAGATACCGCTGCCGATACCGCTTCTCCACGTCCGTGAGGCCGTGCCACTTCTCTGGAAGCGGGCGCAGCGCCTTGGACAACAGCGCCAGCTCCTCCACTTCGACGGTGACCTCACCGGTGCGGGTGCGGAACGGCTTCCCCGTGACGCCGAGGAAGTCGCCGGAGTCGAAGGACTTGAAGAGACCATACTGCTCTTCCCCCACCAGATCCCGCCGGACGTAGATCTGGATCCGTCCGGACTGATCCAGCAGGTGAGCAAAGCTCGCCTTGCCCATCACGCGCACGGTGAGCAGCCGGCCCGCAAGGCGAACCTCGCTCCCCTCCAGAGCCTCGAAGCTGCCATGGATGTCAGATGCCACGTGGGTCCGATCGAAGCTGTACGGATATGGGTTGATGCCCGAGTCCCGTAGCTCCTTCAGCTTCCTTATCCGTCGTTCAACCAGGGGATCGTACTGCTCGTCCAAGCCGGATACCTTCCAGTCCGCGCTTCTCGCAAAGAAAGGATGGACCAGCCATCCTTTCCGGAGAACCTGCGAGATTACGGCGTCTCGATCGCAGTCGGTAGGGGCGAACCTCGTGTTCGCCCAGGGCGATCGGAAGGATCGCCCCTACGAGACGGCCTTGATTACGAGGTCGAAGCTGCCGCCGGGCGCCAGGATCGATACGGTCTCGCCCACCCGATGGCCCAGCAGGGCGCGCCCGATGGGGGACTCGTTGGAGATCCGGCCCTGCCGCGGGTCGGCCTCTGCCGATCCCACGATGCCGTAGACCTCCTCCACTCCATCGGAGTCCGCCACAGTGACGTGAGACCCTAGACGCACGTAGTCCGAGGGGGCAGCCTTATCGTCGATCACCACGGCGTTGGCCAGCATCCGCTCGAGCGACTGGATTCGGCCCTCCACGAAGGACTGCTCGTTCTTGGCGTCGTCGTACTCGGCGTTATCTACGGTGTTAGTGAACTCTTTCGCTCGACGGATCCGTTCAGCTACCTCATGTCTGCGGACGGTTCGAAGGTGGATCAGCTCCTCTTCAAGCTTTGCCAAGCCTTCCCGCGTGAGGTAAACAGTCTTCTCCACGGCAAGTCTCCTGTTTGCGTCCACTGATGTGCGTGCGCAGAGGATCGACCGATGGTCTGGGAATTAGTAAAGACTGAGGGGAGGTGTTCCCCCTCAGTCTGTTACAGCAACCATATTATATGCAGCGCACAGCCTTTTGTAAAGAGGTTGGCTGTGGTAAAGCTCCCAATCCGCACCTCTCGGGCTGCCACAACAGCTTGCCAGTACCTCCACCCGTTCCTATAATGGCCCCACTCCTGGGGGCCCGTCCAGGACTGCCATCTCTGGACTACCGTCTCTCCCACCCACGTCTAGCCGATGGTGCGACCTCTAGGCAATAGCAAATCCCCAACTTCCGTAGCTGTAGGAGGAAGCTTTGAGAAAGCCGCAGTTGCTCTTCGCCCTGGCTGCCGCTGTCGCCCTGCTTGCCCTCGCCTCACCGGCAGGGGCAGCACCCGGAGTCCTGGACTACGACGTCCCCGGAGGCCACTTCTTCACCCAGACCGACGGCGGGCCGCTGGGGAGCAGCCCCACCGGCTACTCGGTGACCAACGAGGGTGGTATACCCTTCTGGGATGAGTTCAAGCGGCTGGGCGGGGAGTACGTCCTGGGCTACCCGGTCACCAAGCGGTTCCTCTACGACGGCTTCGTCACCCAGGCCATGCAGAAGGTGGTCTTCCAGTGGCGGCCGGAGGTGGGCCAGGTCTGGTTCCTCAACAGCTTCGACGCCCTCCACGACAAGGGGAAGGACGACTGGCTGCTGGTCTATCGACAGACCCCCAAGCCCTTCGACACCAGCCCCGACAACGGCCTCGCCTGGGACCAGGTGGTGAAGCGCCACCAGACCTTCCTGGACCAGAACCAGGCCATCAAGAAGCTCTACTTCGCCGACCCCGACCCGATTGCCCACTTCGGCCTGCCCGTCGCCTGCGGGGACATGGGCAACTCCTTCGTCGTCAGGGCCCAGCGGGCCACCTTCCAGTTCTGGAAGGAGGACGTGCCCTGGGCCAAGAAGGGCGACGTGACCGTGGCCAACGGCGGCGACCTGGCCAAGGAGGCCGGACTGTGGCCCGCCGACGCCGTCGTCCCGGGCGCCGCCCCGCCCCAGCCCGTGGTGCTGGTCCCCGGCTCCCAGGCGGCCACAGGCCCGGCCCCATCGCCAACACCCGCCCCGACGGCAGCACCAACTGCTACGCTGGCGGCACCCCCTCCCGCTTTCACGGCCATCTACCGCGCCAAGAGCCCCGAGTACGGCATGAACGCCTTCATCTGGGGCCAGCCCGCCACCACCCAGCGCGACCTCAAGAAGATCACAGACGCCGGCTTCGGCTGGCAGAAGACCCTCTTCCAGTGGCGCCAGATCGAGGG